>JAQCER010000231.1 GCA_027618625.1 Verrucomicrobiota bacterium | reverse complement strand
GGGAACCTTGCAATCGTTAAAGGCGTCGGCTATCCCAACCCGAACCGATCGCACTTTCGTTCGACCGAGATCTGGCAGGCCGCAACCGATGCCAATGCCGTTTCGAAAACCGGATGGCTCGGGCGCTACTTCGACAGCTGCTGCCAGGGCGCTGAACCGGATCCTTCGGTGGGAGTTGCTTTGTCAAAGAAGCAGCCGCAGTCGTTTTCCGCGAAAAAGAATCCGGGAATCAGTCTGTCGTCGCCGGAATTGTATCGCTGGATCCGTGGTGCCGGGTCGGATGATCTTGCCGATGCGATCTTCGAAGAACTGAATTCTGCTGACAGCGAGATGCAGATGCAAGAGGAGGCCGGCGGCGGCTCGATCGACGACAATGTCGGCAAGTCGGGCGGAATCGCCGGCGAAAGCACACTCGATTTTCTCGAGCGCACCGCCATGGATGCACGCCTCAGTTCTGACCAGATCGTTGAAATTTCACGCAAGCACAAGAGCAAGACGCAGTATCCAGGCAGCAAGCTCGCGACCAATCTGAGCCTGGTCGGGCGCATGATCGCCGGCGGCCTGAAGACGCGCGTCTACTACGTCAGCCATGGCGGTTTTGATACGCACCGCAACCAATGGCAATCGCATTCTCGCCTGATCAGTGAGATGGACGGCGCACTGAAGGCATTTATGAATGACCTCAAAGAACAGGGCAATGCGGATCGCGTGACCGTGATGACCTTTAGCGAATTCGGCCGCCGGGTAGAAGAGAATGCCAGCGGTGGAACCGACCACGGCGCCGCCGCGCCGCTCTTCGTCGTCGGTGGCGGAGTGAAAGGAGGAATCTACGGAAAACATCCAAGTCTCACCGACCTTGATCGCGGCGACCTGAAGTTCAATGTCGACTTCAGAAGCGTCTACGCCACCGTCCTCGATCAATGCCTGAAGACGCCCAGCACAGCGATTCTGGGGAGGGAGTTTGAGAAACTGGCGTTCATGTGAACTGGTGGTTCACGCTTAACCTGGGTTATTCATGAAGATCGTAGCGAGACGCAGCAAAATGGAGTCTTTTGCAAGTCGCAGTAGATCGCTCATGAATAATCCAGGTTAAGAAGCTAACTGCTCATTCGAGGTCAAATCTCAGGAACAGCCTTAGTCCAATAGGTCAGCTGCTTCGATGACGTGCTATCTTTGTCGATGTCTTTCCATTCGAAGTGGCTGCGAAGGCGCTCGTTCTTTGCGAAGCCCATTCTTCTCCAGAATTCGTCCAGCGGTCGATAGTTCGATGGGCGCAGGGGATGGTCGATGGGGCGGTCGACGGCGCAGAAAGCCATTAATTTTGCTCCAAGTGCAACAGCGTGTTGCTGGCGGCGGGCGAAGAACCCGTGTCCTGCGCCAGCGCCGCGGAATTCCGGGAGAATGATGGATTCGCCGAAGTAGAGGACGGTGGCAATATCGATGCCTGCGCTGATGAACGGCTTTTGGAATTCCGCCGCTTCATCAGCCATCGGGATGCAGGTGGTGGCACCGACGAGTTGGCCATTGGCGTGGAGAAGAACGACGAGGCTTTCCTTTGACTCTGCGTAGACTTTCAGGTAGGCACGCTCGTAGTCGAGGTCGCCGTCGTAGAGGTAGGGGAACTCGCGGAACACTGCGATGCGCAGCTGGCCGAGCGCATCTCCGTGGGCATCGATTTCGGCTCCTCGCACTTCAATGTAATCGAATGAGGGATCACCGGGCATGGGCGTCTTTTAGTTGATCCAAGTTTGCGAGTGCTCGACCGCTTCGATCAGGCGTGCGATGTCGTCGGGGAAAACATGGCCGATGGTGCCGATGCGGAAGCTCTCGATGCCGGTGACTTTTCCCGGGTAGATGACGAAGCCGTGGGTCTTGAGGGTGTCGTAAAATGCCTGGAAGGTGTATCCTGGGGCATCCGGGCTGTGGAAGCCGGTGATGATGGGGGACTGCCACTCGCGGGGCAGGATGCACTTGAAGCCGAGACGCTCCATTCCTTCGATGAGAATGCGGTGATTTTCGGTGTAGCGGGCAAAGCGGGCAGGGATGCCACCTTCCTCATCAAGTTCCTGCATGGCCTGGGCAAAGGCGCGCACTGTGTGTGTCGGCGAGGTGAAGCGCCACTTGCCTTTGCCTGTTTCCATCGTGCGCCACTGATCGCACAGATCGAGCGAGAGAGAGCGGGCGTTGTTTCCGCATCGTTCCAACGCAGAGCGTCGACAGATGACAAAACCAAAACCGGGAACGCCTTGAATGCATTTGTTTGCTGAGGAAACGATGTAATCGATGCCGAGTCCCGGAACATCGATTGGGATGCCGCCGAAGGAACTCATGGCATCGACCATGAGGATGCGACCAGCCGCTTTGACGATGCCGGCGATTTCTTCCAGCGGGTTTAGCATGCCTGTGGTGGTCTCATTGTGCACCAGAACGACGTGGCTGATCGCCAAATCGTCGTCGAGTGTCTGCTTCAGTTTCTGTTGATCTGGCTGAGCGAGCTCGCCGCAGTCGTGAATGACGTGGTCGACTTCAAGGTAGCTGGCGATCTTGGCCAGGCGATCGCCGTAGGCGCCATTGGCGAGGATCAGGAGCTTGCCGTCCCGGGGCACGGCGGTGCCGATCATGGCTTCTACGGAAAAACTGCCGCTGCCTTGCATGAGGACGGCAGTGTAATCGGCGGCCTGGTCACCTGCTGCCAGTTGAACGAGTTTTTCACGGATCGGCGTGACGACCCCCAGATTGTAGTCGTCATCCCAAGTGCACCAGTCGCGCAGGAGGGCCTTGCGAACGGTTGGGCTGGTCGAAAGCGGGCCGGGTGTTAGAAGAATGTAAGGGTTTTCGAGTTCGGAATCGTTCATGTTGGAACGTTGGTAAAGTTTTTGGTCGAAATTACCAGGGGAAGGAGACGGTTTTGACGTTGCTCATGAATTTGACGGCTTCAGTGACGCCTTCCTTGATTCCAAGGCCCGAGTCCTTGATTCCTCCGAAGGGTGAACTTTCGACGCGATAGCCGGGGACTTCGTTGATGTTGGTGGTGCCGGTACGCAGGCGTTTGGCGGCTTGTAGCGCGTGGTTGAGGTTGGTCGTGACGATCGAGGTCGCCAGTCCAAAGGGGCCGGAATTGTAGTAGTCGATCGCGTCATCGACGTCGTCGATCGGAATGATCGGAGCGATCGGGCCGAAGCTTTCTTCGGCGACGAGTTCAGCCTCGCGGGAGACATTTGCAACGACCGTGGGTTGCATCAGGGCTCCGGTGCGCTTCCCGCCCAGTAGAACCTCGGCACCACACTCTGCGACGCGGCGCTCCAGGACTTCTGCCGCAGCAACGTCAATCACGGTGCCTACCCGCGTGTCGGGATCGGCCGGGTCACCACAGATGTATTCTTTTGCCTTTGCGACGAAGCGCCGGGTGAATTCATCGAGCACGCCACGCTGAACGAGGATGCGCTTGATGGCTGTGCATCGCTGGCCGGAATTTCTGAAGCTTCCCTCTGCGGCGAGGCGGACGGCAAGGTCGAGATCGGCATCGTCGAGGATGATGATCGGGGAGTTGCCTCCGAGTTCCAGGCAGAGTTTCTTGTAGCCAGCGGTTCTGGCGATGTGCTTGCCGATGGCAACTGAGCCGGTGAAGCAGACCAGCTCGACCTTCGGGTGCGCGATCATCGGGGCCACTACCGAATCGATGTCTCCCACAAACGTGCTCAGCATTGATCCAGGAAGGCCCGCTTCGTAAAGAAGTGCGGTAAACTTGAGCGCCGTCAGTGGTGTTTTGTCCGATGGCTTGAGCAAGATGGGCGCTCCGGCGGCAATGGCAGGAGCTACCTTGTGGGCGACTTGATTGAGGGGATGGTTGAACGGCGTGATCGCAGCGAGCAGAGCCACTGGCTGGCGGAACGTCATGATTTTTCGTGCTGCGCCGCCGGGGGAAACGTCACCGGAAAAAATCTGACCGTCATCGCGCAGAGCTTCGATGGCCGCACACTCCAGAACCTCGCTGGTACGACCGGTTTCATACTGTGCCTCACGCGCTGCAAGCCCGGTTTCCAGGCGGATGATCTCGGCAAAAGCGTCACGGCGCTCGGCGAGCAGGGCTGCTGCTTTCCGCAGAATGGTATGGCGCTCGTAGCGGGTGAGTTCGGCGCCGATGGTCGCTGCGATGGCCTGCTCCAGATGCTCAGGGCCAATCATCGCGGCTGTGCCTGTGAGGGAATTGTCCCAGGGATAAAAGACCTCAAGTTCGCGATCGGTGTAGACCGCCTCACCGGCGATGTAAGCGGGTAGTTTCATGGGCGTTTGTTAGAGTTCGACTCCGTTGCAGACAAAATCAAAGATGTCAAAGTTACGGGGATCTGCTGCCGCTCTGGCCATGTAGTCAGCGGTCAGTGGATGAGAAAGGAACATCGGCACCATCTCTTCATAGCGTCCGCCGTGCGAGCGCAGGCCACCATCCAGAACGCTCAAGTCGTGGTCCGCAGGAGTTTTACCCAATACGAAATCCCGTCCACAGAGGACGCAGATATCGCCGATGCGATCCGGGGCAAGTTCCAGACGTCTACAAGCGCTTTTGCGGTCATAGACTTCGGTGATTCCATCGATGCCGTTCAGGTAGTCGATGATGAGTGCGATGGTGGCCGGATCTTCGACATGGATCATGACCAGCGAACCGAGCGCGCCGTGGTGGACGACATAAGGATCCGTGATGGGGCAGATCACCTTGATCCCTGCTCCAAATTCTTCGGTTAGCAGGCTCTCGACATAGATGACATTCGGGCTGCCGTCCGGCTTGTTTTTGCCATTCATTCCGTGATCGGCAGTGGCAGCGACAATGCATCCGGCGTCCAGCAGTCGCCCGATCTGAGTATCGAGCGCCTGGTAAAAGTCGAGGCTTTCTGGTGCTTCTGGAGCGAACTTGTGCTGCATGTAGTCGGTGGTGGACAGGTAGAGGAAGTCGGCAGTGCCAGCAGCAGCCAGAGTGGCGCCTGCCTCTAACACATACACCGAGGCATCACCCGAGTAAATCTCGGGACGAGGCTTACCGATGACGTCTTCGGCATTGTCCAGTCCGTGGGTAGCCTTCTTCGCTTCGTTCACTTTTTCTGACGAGAATACAATGCCACCTCTTTCGACAACTCCGTCTCCCAGGACGGTGCGCAGTTTCTCTTTCGCAGTGATGAACGCCACCTTCCTGCCAGCATCGGCAGCAGCGGTGAGGATGGTGTTGCAACGGCGGAACTCCGAGGAATTCATCATGACTTCTTCTCCAGTTTCCGGATTAAGGAAAAAGTTGCCACAGATGCCGGTGACTGATGGCGGTGCCCCGGTGACGATTGCCGTGTTGTTGACATTGGTGAACGACGGCAAGGCACCGCGAACCATGCAGCGGTAGCCGCCTGAGGCTAACATTTGCGCCAGTCGAGGCATGCGACCCCTGACGAGAGCAGTGTCGAGGTATTCATCGGCACAGCCATCGATGCAAAGGACAGCGATGGGCTTGGCGGGGGGCGCATAGTGGCGACCGTTCACTTCAAAGTGGGTAGTAGGGATTTTAGAAACTTCGGGCATGGATAGTGTCTCGGAGGGTAGACCAAATTAGGAATGACAGGGCTATCCAAAATGCTATTGTGAATGGTATTATTGCTGAAGTTCGGCCATCAGAATGTCAGTTTCGACCCACTCACCAGAGAACCCGCGATCGGCCGTGTCGCTCGTGGTGGGAGTGCGTATCCCGCCGTGGGCGACCTTTACGAGGCAGATCTTTGAGGGAATTCTTGAGCACGTCCGCCTGCACAGGGAACGCTGGCAGATTCGAACGATGGTCGAGAGCACCAGCGAAATTGCGCCTGTGACGATCGACGCGCGTTGGAGTGGCGATGGATTGATTGTCTTTCGACCCACCGCTCGGGAATTGAAGGCGTGGCGGGAGCGGAAGATTCCGGTGGTCAATTTGAGTTCAGAATCGGTCGATCTGGGAGTGCCGACGGTGATTCCCGACAATGCAATTGTGGGTCAGCTTGCGGCGAAGCACTTATTAGAGCTTGGCCTGAAACAGTTCGCATTCTGGGGAGATCCGTCGCGACTCTACTCGCGCCAACGAGGCCAGGCCTTTGCTGCCGAGTTGAAACGGAATGGGTATGCTTGCCGACAAATGGGATTCGAAATATCGAAGCTACCCGCTGCGAAGAAGTGGGAGAAGGTGCGGGGAGAAATGTTGAAGCAACTGGTAGAAGTGGAACCGCCGTTTGGACTCTTTGCGCGTGATGAC
>JAQCER010000230.1 GCA_027618625.1 Verrucomicrobiota bacterium | reverse complement strand
TAGTGGAGTGAGTTTTGCTGAGTCCGTAGTTTTCTTGTTCGCTCATGGTTTAAGGCCTCGGTTCGTGTGCGCTACAGCCAAAGCGTATAACAACTGCCGGGCGCAGTGGGCAGATAATTCTTTCCCCCATGGGTTGTGTAGACTGCGCATTTCCGTATAATCATCCGTGCTTCAATTAGCAAATGTCTCCTATTCTCTCACTGCCGAGGGCGAAGAGGTGAATCTCTTGAAAGAGATCAGCTTTTCGATCGAGCCGGGTAGTCTTGTTGCGATTGTCGGCCCATCCGGGTGCGGCAAGACGACTTTGCTTAAGTCCATCGCGGGCTTTCAGGAGCAGACCCAGGGCAAGATCGTTTGGTATGGCCGTTGTCTGATGGCGGAGGACTTCGCGCCGACCGAGGTCGGGTACGTGCCGCAGTTCAGTATTGCTTACGACCTGCTCACCGTGGAGGAAAGTGTCCGGGGTGCGGTGCAGCTACGAGTTCAGCTTGGCAGTCGCAAGAAAGTGGACGAGCGGGTGAATGCGATTCTGGATCAGACTGGAATGCAGGACTTGCGGGATCTCCGAGTCGCCGTGCTGTCGGGCGGGCAGAAGCGGCGCCTTGGTTTGGCAATGGAATTAGCCAGCAATCCCCGGTTGTTGTTGTGCGATGAGGTTACCAGTGGGCTCGATTGCCAGTCTGAGCGAGAGATCGTCGAATTGATGCACCAAATTTCCCGGGACGGCCAACGCATCGTCTTGAACGTCACACACAGCTTTGGTGGCATCGAATTCATGGATTCGGTGCTGGTGCTGTATCGCGGCCGATTGGTCTATCATGGATCGCCGGAGATGCTCTCGCACTACTTCGGTGTGGAGTCACCTGATCGAGTGTACGCGCGACTGCGCGACAAGTCGGCGTTTGACTGGCATGAATCCTGGCGCAAACATGGCGAGGATTCCATGGTGTCGGCAGCGGCGATGTTGCCCGCCGGGGACGCTCAGGACACGGAAAAATTGCCTGAAGTGGCAGGCTTTTTTCGACAACTCTCGGTGCTGCTCGGACGCAAGCGTCGGCTGTTCTTGCGGGATCGTGGCCAGCTGGTTCTTCACCTCGCGCTGATGTTAGGGTTTCCTTTGCTAGTGGTGATTTTCGCGCTCGATGGGGTTGGGCAAATGCCGAAGTCGCCCTTGCATGATGCGGGCAGTAATCTGATGGAAGCAGTTGAAATGGAGCGGCAGGTGATCGAGGATCAGATGCGCATTGGCGGGTTGATTTCGGGCCTCGTGATGTTCCAGATCATCTTGCTGACCCTGACTGGAGCGAACAATTCGGCTCGCGAGATTGCCGCCGAGCGCCTGGTCTACGAGAAGGAAAAATTCGCGGGGCTGCGGCCCATGAGTTACCTGATCAGCAAGGTCATGTTCCTGGGGGTGCTGGTGCTCGCCCAGTCGATGTGGATGTCTGTGTTCGTTGACCGGTTTTGTGGATTGCCGGGCCCGCTGATGGAGCGCACCGTTTTGCTGGTGCTGGTCAATGGAGCGATGACGGGGATTTGCCTGGGAGTATCGGCACTGATGCGCACGGCTGAGCAGGCGTCGCTCTTGAGCATCTATCTCGTGGGATTCCAGTTGCCTCTATCGGGTGCAGTGCTGGCGTTGTCGGATTCGCTGGAGCGGATCACTCAACCATTTATCTCTGCCTACTGGAGTTGGTCGGGCCAGCTTGAATTGATGAAGCAGACTGACTTCTTCGTTGGCATTAAGCGAACTATTCCTACGGAACTCGTCGATCAAAGTGCGCTGAGCGTGCTTGTGCTTTGTGGCCATCTGGTGGCTGGAATCGTTGTCGCATGGTTCGGTCTGCGCCGCACCCAGTGGGATTGATCGGACCGGGTGCATTCTATTTTTTCATTTGCCGTTTCAGGTCGCCGGGGCTGTAGCCCCCAAGATCGAGACCGGAATTCTCGATCCTAACAAGCTTCCACGACCACGGCAGCCAAGATTCTTTTTTCCATGCGAATACCCATGGCTCCTCGATTCCGTTGAGTTTGCTGGTGATAAGGTCTGTGGCAAAGAAACCGGTCGCTTCAAATTTCATTTCGCCCGCGAGTGTGCCGTCGCCAGAATCCACGACTTCGGATTCCGGCTTCCAGGTGATTTTAAGGCCGATGAATTGCGAGCGTACGTCCTGCATCGCGACCATTGCATTCGACTTCGAGAATCCCCACTGATCTTCGTACGATTCGGACAGCAGTGTGTCCCACGCCGCGTTGTCGCCTTCTTCGATCGAGACCAGGAATGCCTCATGTTTCAGGCGGACTTGCGTTGCGGCGGGCCACTCGAACAGCATATGGTAGAGCACGATCAGTGCTGTGATGCTGGACACGATGATCACCTGAGAGCGAGGTCTGAGCAGTTTCTGAATCATGGCTGGGTGTTTGTCGGGAGCGTGGGATTCAAGTTGCGGTCGGCCCGATCTTCTACAGTGTAAACGATACTATGGGAGAAAAATATAGGCCAAATGTTGCGGCAATTCTTGTGAACCCATCAGGCCAGATTCTGGTGGCCGAACGCCTGAATATCCCGGACTCCTGGCAGTTTCCTCAAGGCGGGGTCGACAAGGGGGAATCACTGAAGGATGCTCTGATGCGCGAGGTCGAAGAAGAACTCAGCATCCCTCCATCTTCTTATCAGGTAACTGAGGAACGTGGAGGCTATCGTTACGATTTTCCTGCGGGCTTTGAAAGCTGGAAGAAATTCAAGGGGCAGGAGCAGACCTACTTCAGGTGTGACTTCACGGGAGATGACTCGGTTATCAATCTCGACACGGCTCACCCGGAATTTAGAGCCTGGCGGTGGATCATGCCGCAGGAGTTTGATTTCTGCTGGGTAGTGGAATTCAAGCGTGGAGTATACGTCCAGGTGATGAAGGATTTCTTCGGATTATAGCCTGATGTGACTACAAATGGATTTCCGATGTACCCTTCGGGAGTTCGATGCAAAGATGCAAATCGTAGTGGCGGATGTGTCCCGGTGGTAGATGAAATCGTGAAGAGTCGATGGCGAAACTTCGACGATCTTGGCGATGGAGGATGGAGGCCTTGGAGACGGCCTTTTGAAGGTCAGTGCGGGTTTGTCCGCCGGTATTGTTGATATTCAGCGAGTGTTGCAGGATCTGACCGCTTCCTCCCGTTAGTCTGTCGGGTAGCCCGTGTCGGTTCCCAAGATGCGGCGGCGCAAGGCCGTAGCAGCCCCGCTCCTCGAATGGTTCGGGGAGCTGGGCTATGCGGTCGGGCACTGGCCGCATCTTGCGCCCGGTGAACCGGCGGCGGACCGGGATTCGTTTGGCGAAGTGGTGCTGGCGGGTCGCTTGCGTGCGTGTTGTTCACCTCCATTCACAACTGGCACTAAATGTCCAGAACGTCTTCGAGTCGGTGCCTGATTTCTGCGAAGGCAACTCGCCCGGTGATCTTTCCGCCGTCCCGCTTGGAAAGGTAGAGGGTGTCTATGGCCGCACCTTTTTCGGTGTTGATCCGGGCGTGAGCGATTTCGAGGTCGAGCTTGGCGATCGTAGAGAAGATGTCGTAAAGCAGGCCGATGCGGTCGACTACCTGAATTTCGACAACGGTGTAGTCCGGGCTCATCTCGTTGGTGAGATAGACGCGCTGGGGGAATTCGTGCTCGGACTCAGCGTCCGAGAGGTTGCCGCGCCGTTTTGCCGACTGGCCGCGTTGTGTGAGGATTTGCTTTTCCAGGTCGACAACGTTTCCTTCGCTCCAGGCCTCCAGCAAGGTGTTGACTGCTTGTTGCGTGGCTTCGTTTTCCACCGGTTCGAAATTCACTGTGCAGACACGGAACATATCGACCACGACGCGGTCATTCCTGAGGAAAAAATCGGCGCTGAGAATATTGAGATTTTGTGCGGCCAGCGCTCCAGCGGCGACGGCCAACAGTTCTGGGCCATCCATCGAGCAGATGACAAATTGGCTGCAACTCTGTTCCGGAGTCGATGTCCAGCGGTAGCGTATCGGATGTTTTGACGCATTGGAAGCGGCCGCAGCTTTCAGGTTTTCGACGAGGCGAATGTGCCTGCAGACCGGTTTTACACCGCGAAAGCGGAAGTAGCGCCGTGGCATTCGTTCAAAGTGCTCATCGATGGCACTTTCGAATTCCTCACCTAGAGCTTCAAGGACAGCGTTGCGCAGTTCCATGCCGGGTTTCTCATTCAGGGAGTTCAGCGAGTTGTTGTCTGCGAAGTATTCGATCGTGCTGTGATACAACTGGCGCATGAGCGCTTCTTTCCAATCCGTCCAGGCCTGTTTGTTCGTGCCCTTCGAATCCGCATAGGTCATGACGAATAAGACCTCCAGATAGGTCTTGTTCTGCATGATGTGGGCGAATTCCTTGACGACGTTGGGATCCTCAATGTTGCGTGAAGTCGCTGTTTTCCAGAAAGTGAGATGGTGATCGACCAGAAATAACAACAGGCGTCGGCGTTCGACTGAAATACCGAGTCGGCGGGCAACCCGGTCAGCCAGAACCGTGCTGGCATCCGCATGCTGGCGAACGTTCTCGGCCCTGCCTGAATCATGGAGGATGAGTGCCAGGTAGAGGATAAATGGATCCTCGACCTTGTGGAAAAGAGCCTGGTAAAACTCGAGCGATGGTTCGTCTGTGTCACTCAACTCATCGAGCATGTCGATGCATTTGAGGGTATGTTCATCGGCGGTGTAGCGATGGAAGAATTCGTGCTGCACCAGACAGGTGAGCGCGCCAAATTCCGGCAGGTAGCGCCCGAGGAAATCCACGCGATGCATCTGGCGCAGTGTGTGGGCGACGTCGCCCTTGTGGGAGAGGATGGCTTCGAAGGTTTCTCTTACTTTCTTGCGATAGCGAAAGTGAACGTTCACGAGCGCGTAGTTCTTTTTGAACAATAGCCGGATCTGCGGACTGAGTTCGAGCCGGCGCTGCTGCATGTGCAAGAACATGCGCATCATCCGGGCCGAATCTTCGACAAAAATGTCAGAAGATTCCGGATAGATCAGGCCGTTCTCACTGTAGAATCCATCGAACGCCTCTCGCTTGGTGCTGCGGCGCGCCAAGAAGTTGACGAGCCCCGAGCTTTCCTCCTGTTCGCGCAGATCGAGCCTCTGCATTACCGATGTCAGGTAGTGGAAGATGTTCCGCGTGTGCATGTAGTAGTCCCGCATGAAGGCTTCGATGCGGTGCAGAACTTTCTCCTGCGGGTACTTCAGGTTTTTCGCGACGACTCCTTGCAGGCGCAATGTCAATATGTCAGCTGCCTGTTTTTCCGAGTAGTGCATCTCGTTGCGAACACGCAGCAGGAAGTCGAACGCTTTCTCGAGGTTTCGACAGGCGGTATCCGACAGCAGCTGGGCGTCTACCAACGATTTGAGTTCGTGGGAGCCTTCACATTGAATAAAACAGATCCAGTGCAGCGTGTGGTAATCACGCAGGCTGCCGCAACCGTTTTTGATATTCGGCTCCTGGAGAAAGACCGTGCGATCGTGCTTCTGGTGCCGGGTCGCCAGGTCCTGCTTGCGCGTTTCCAGGTAGGCTGCCTCTTTGCCCTTGATGCATCCTTTCCAGAACCGTTGAGTGAATGTGGCAAAGAGATTCTCGTCTCCCATAAGGAACCGGGCGTCCATCATTGCCGTCTTGGTCAGGCTGTCATTGTTTGCCTGCTGAATGCACTCTTTGATCGAGCGTACGGAATGCCCGACTTTGAAACCGACATCCCAGAGCATGTAGAGGACGCTTTCAATGACATCCCGGGTCTGCTCGGAAAGAGAATGGGACGAACGGTCATGGAGAAAAAGCAGGTCGACGTCGCTGCCGGGGTTCAAAGTCTTGCGACCGTAGCCACCGACGGCAACCAGTGTGAGCGCGGTCGAGTTCTTGCCGTCGCCAACTTTCTGCAGCGCCTGCTCTAGCAGGTTCTGTAGCACGATGTCCAGCAGTTCTGCCCGAGCGGTGCAAATCTCCACGCCTCCTCCGCCAGCGCGATGTTGGAGTTTGACGCGGTGTTCCTCCGTTTTGAGAAATCGCTTGTAGCGCTGAAGCAACTCCGCATTTGAGGCGACCTGCTCGGGGGCGCTACGTATGGCGGTTTCAGCGTGGGAACGGAGGGTTTTTAGGTTTTTCGCCACGAAACAAGTTTAGCTTCAGATTGGGGAGAATCACGCGATAATCCCCGGCACTCAATCGTTTGTCCTGTAGATAGTGCCTGGGCGGAAATGTCTACGAGCCTATGATAGCTGAATAACGATGTCTTGGAGGGGATTGAATC
>JAQCER010000229.1 GCA_027618625.1 Verrucomicrobiota bacterium | reverse complement strand
GCCTTTAGGCCTGGGAAAAAATCGGATTACGACTCTGCGCCCTGAAAGTGGCGCGAGAATTGAGGATCTTGCGTCGGCGACGTTCTTGTGACCCTTCAGGCCACTATTCGAGAACTTGAGGATACCCGGGCCTAGAAGGCCCGGGCTGTGTTCTACCGGGCATTCAGCCCGACACAACGTAACGAAAAGCGCGGAAAAATTATCGATGTAATGTGAGTCATATGCATATTCGCCAACCGTTGTCCAACGGTCCCGTCGATGGCGTGGCTGCCGAAGAACACCGAGCCCTCCCCTTAACTAACCACGTCCATTTGCGCGAGGCTGTGGGGATCCGCTGTGCTCCAGTATGGGTTCGGCTCCCCTCGGAAGACGGAGTCATTGAGCCGGATGCCGTCGAGCAGCAGCAGCAGCGCTCGGAAGCCCCTGAATCCGCGAATGCCATGAATCCGAATGATGGGGAACCCTGGCCGCGCGCCGTCTTCTGCACCATGATGCCGGGCTGGTCCTCCAGCGCCCCCGGCAGCGTGCGCGCCGCGCGGTCGCGCAGCCTCTCCGTCGAAAGGAGGGATTTCTTACGGCAGGCGGCGAGAGCGCGACGGGTTCGGTCTCCGGTACCCGCGACGACGACGATTCACAAAATAAGAACAAGGGACGTGGCATCATTTGTAATTACTTACTCATAGACGAACAACGCGGTGGCATTGACTTCGCGGTCTGTGATCAGCCGGATCCAGTAAGCTGAGAATCCATCTGGAAACTCGTGGGTGAATGTGGTGTCTGGATCGACTTCGTAACGTTCATAGGGAGCCCAGAGGCCATGGCCGGAAAGATCCACTTGGACGTAGAAGATGGTCATTTGATTGCCCGAATGCGAGAGCTTCATCGTCTTCTTATCATAGCCTGTCATCAGATAGGGATCGGATGCCTGGCCCGCACGCACAGGAGTGTTCAGCCATGGGCCACCAGTTCCCCTCACTTTGCCAAGTTTCCACACGTCGTCGATCGCTCCCACCCAGAGCGCAGTTCTGTTGTCGTCTGAACGAATGATGTGCCGGTTCCCTTCGGGCAGACTCGCATTCAACCCGGACATGACCAGCAGGCCGCGGTAAGAGCAGTAATCGTTCAACTGGAGATTGTGCGTGGCGAGCGGACGGATCTTGGCGATGCCCCCTGCGTTGTCTGCCGGCAGCTCGTAGAATGTGCCAGCGGCATTGAGCAGATCGCGTTCGGTGCATACTTCCCGGTCGACCCGGTCGGCCCCAAGTTTTCCAGGCGAATCGTAGTCGAGTTCGTTTCTCGGAAGGCGGTAGTGCTTGCCGCTGTCCGTGGTGAAGATGACGGACGATGCATCATACCGAAGGACGTTTTCCGGAAGCGTGACATTCTCTTTCAGCAAACGATGCGCTTCTGCATCATCGGTCTTCTTCAGTTTCATCGTGCCATCCAGTTCGTAGTAGCCGATGTCCTGCGGACCCTCAGGTGAGGATGTCCGTGCTGCGAATTGAAGCGTCCGTTTGTTGTCTCCTCGCGTTCGAATGACTCCACCGGTAAGTTGATCATCGGACTCTGCGGCGCTGGCGAGTCCCCGGAAAATGCTGTCTTGTTCCGTTGCTCTCGTGTCTTTGTTAGAGTATTCGAAGACGGCTGTCGCACCAATGATGCGGTCCCGTGAAGTAAGGCGAATCCATGAACCAGTCTCTATGGGAGAAAAGCTGATCCAGCGGTACTCCCGTGCCAGCAGTCGAATGGTTCTGAGCGGGCGCCACTTTCCCGTACCATCAGGATCGACTTCGACAACAAGCTCTACTGGCCCCAGGCCTTTGTGCATCAAGTGCAGGCCTCGGCGTTCATATCCAGAGAACAAAAAAGGTTCCGACGAATCGCCTTCAAGCACAGCATCTTCCTGCCAGACTGCGCCATGGCCGATCACTGGGCCCAGCAAGTCCAGCTGATCGGGTTTCAGAAACCACAGATTCGAGTGCGACTGTGGGCCGGCCACTTTGCCTTTCGCCTTCCTGGTATTGGTGAATTCGCTTTTTGCAGCATCATCACAGCCGAGGACGATTTGATCTCCCCAGCGACAGAAGTCTCCCACGACTTTCAAGTATGTCGAGCGTGGGGCGATGCCTGCTGAGTTTCCAGCCGAGAAAGTTTTCGGGAAACTCCAGAACGTCCCGTGCATCGTCATCAGCAGCGAGTCTTCGCCGATGTCTCGTATGCGCGGCCATTCGGTATTCCAACCGTGGGCACCGTCGTAGGAATGGCTGCTTTTCGGCAGGCGATAAGAGTGCCAGTTGCCGGAATCCCTTACCATTAGAATAAGCGACTTGTGATCCCATCCGATGCTCCAGATGGGATCAGTGGCAGGATTCGGGTTGCCGTTGAGACCGCCAGGGCCCGTCACTTCGGTGAACTGGTTGCGGCGCACGACTCGCCATTCTTTGCCATCCCACTCCGCAAGCGCGCCAGAGGGGATGAATGGCTTGGTGAGCGCGGCTTCGCTGTTCTCGCCATTGTTTGCATAGACCACGACTCCCTGGCCGGAATACACGCCCTTGCCGTGGTAGCCCGGTAGGTCGGCACGCGGAAGTTCCGCACCTTCCTCGTGTGTGTCAGCAAACAGCCGGTTTATCCGTAGTGTTTTCACGTCCACTTCGTAAAGACCTTCCTCCATGGTGGCGTAATAAATCTTGCTCGCCGGATCCGTCAGGTGGCGCGCATTGCCGGTCGGGCGTCCGATCATTTGCTCATACGGAATGGTGCGAACATTGCGCTCGTGGTCGATTGCATACGGGCCAATGAAAAGCTGGCGGCTTTCCTCATGGATCATCCGGTTCGCGGGGGTGCCACCGATGCTCTCAGGCCTTTCGATCAATTTGAAGTCTTGCGTGATTTCGTATAATTTGTCGGTGGATCCCTTGGGCTGGTGAGGTGCATAGGTAATCATCCACAGTCGATCAGCCCAGGGCACGACCGCCCCAGTACCGCACTCGTCTTCGTCATTGAAATAGGCGAGTAGGGGATAGATGCCGCTCCACGACTCCGGAAGAGCCACCGGTGTGGCGGCCGATTCCTGCCCGCTTGTTGGAGTGGCTTGAGCCAAGACGAAAATGGCAGCCAATCTTGCGCAAATTGCGCCTACTTCCTTTGAGAAGATGTTGATCATGCACATGGTTTGATAAAGGCGAAAGTGTGTATGTCCATTGTATTTACAAATATCCGCGAATAGAGGGAGTAATTCAAGAGCTTTGCAATACGAAAATCAGGCCACCTCACGCTGACTGGTCCGTCGCTGAGTGGTTCCCGCCACGGCTCCTTCGTCGCCTGTCCGAAAGCGGCAGGTGGCTGCCGCCGGTCCACCCACAGAACACTGAATCCATAGGTTCCGCAGCAGCTTTGATTCACTCTTGCCCCGTCCGGCCAAGAGGAACTCAACCAGCGCCCCAATCCTCAACAAATCCACCCGACCCCCGAGTTCTGAAGGCTCTGAAGGCCCAAACCAGAGCTTCCTCACAATCAAGTCGAGATTCCATTCAACCAACCAGATCCTCGCGTTCCATCACTTCTTCAACAAAGGCTGCCACCAGGCTTCGTTGTTCTGGAACCACTGGACGGTTTGCTGCAGGCCGTAGGTGAAGCCTCGCTTTGCTCGCCAGCCGAGTTCGTTGGCCATGCGGCTGGAATCGATTGCGTAACGACGATCGTGACCGGGGCGGTCAGTCACGTATTCGATGAGTGACTCTGGCTTGCCGACTGCGCGGAGAATCTCTTTTACGATGGCGATGTTCTCCCACTCGTTGTCGGAACCAATGTTGTAGACTTCCCCGGCAGCACCGGCATCGAGCACGCGCATGATCGCTTCACAATGATCTTCGACATGAATCCAGTCGCGCACGTTTCTGCCATCCCCATAGACTGGCAGTTTGCGATCGCGCATGGCATTGACAATCATAAGCGGTATCAATTTTTCGGGATACTGATAGGGGCCGTAGTTGTTCGAACACCGGGTGACGACGATGTTCTGGCCAAAGGTGTGGAACGCGGCACGGGCCAAAAGATCGGCCGATGCCTTGCTCGCCGAGTAGGGCGAATTCGGCTGGATCGGGCTTTGCTCGGTGAACAAGCCTCTGTCCCCGAGAGAGCCGTAGACTTCGTCGGTGGAAACCTGAAGGAAGCGTGGCACGCCCTGTGCCCTGGCCAATTCAAGCAGGTTCGCGGTGCCGACGATGTTGGTGCGAATGAAGCTCCCTGGATCCGTGATGCTCCGATCTACGTGAGACTCGGCGGCAAAGTTGATGATGGCATCGGGCTCTGCAATGCAACCCTCGAATACGGACGCCATCGCTGCGGCATCTGCGATGTCAGCCTGCACGAAACGATAGCGGTCGCCAGTTGACTGCTCGACATCGCGCAGGCTCTCGCGATTGCCCGCGTAGGTCAGCAAATCGATATTGGTAATCGTCAGGTCCGGGCGTTGAGCCAGGGCCAAGCGCACGAAATTGCTGCCAATGAAGCCACATCCGCCAGTAAGAAGCCAGTGAGTCATGGCCGGGACGATGCCAGAGACTGAGAAAAGTGCAACCAGATGCTGCGCCTGCGCCAACCGGGGCTATTACGGGGGGTCCCCTCCCCTGCGAACGGCCGCAAAGGAGGGGGGTGGCAATTCGCCAAACTAGAATACGGAAGCGCTGAACTCGTTGCGGGTGTTGAAGCCGCCGATCGATTCGTTGCAGCTGTAGGTGTCATCCTTCCCGCCTGCGACCTGCTCCAGGTCTTCGTCGGAAAGTTCGGTACCGTCTGCAACGACGTGGGGCAACCGAACGTAGATCTTCCCAGCTGTCTCCTGCAGGACTTCGACGGTGATGCTCTCAGGCAGCTTATTGTTAAGCTGGGCTTCTAATGTCCGTTTGGGATTTGCGAGGAGTGCCGCGCGATACTCCGGATGCTTGACTGCGTTTTCGACGACAATTTCTTCGAGTTCAGAGCGGGACAGTCGTTCTGTAGGCATGGTAATGGATTGCCTTTGGATTTTGAGTTGGTGCTGATTTGGGTGGCCGGGAGGAGGCGCTATTTACATTAGGATACGTGCTCTCTAGCCTGGATTATTCATGAGCGATCTACTGCGACTTGCAAAAGACTCCATTTGCTGCGTCTCGCTACGATCTTCATGAATAACCCAGGCTAGGGATTGGTTAAAAGACTGACGCACTAAATTCGTTGCGGGTGTTAAAGCCGCCGATCGATTCGTTGCAACTGTAGGTGTCGTCCTTTCCGCCTGCGACCTGCTCCAAGTCCTCGTCGGAAAGTTCATCGCCTTCGCGGACGATGTGGGGAAGGCGGATGTAGATTTTCGTGGGACTCTCCTGCACGATTTCCACTGTGATGTTGTCGGGCAGGGTATTGTTCAGTTGGGTCTCGACGGTCTTCTTCGGATCAGCGAGCAAAACTTCGCGATACTTGGGATGTTTGATTGCGTTGTTTACGACGATCGCTTCGATGTCGGCGCGGGTAAGTAATTCAGAGGCCATGGTTTTGGTGCTTTGGATTGATTCAGATTTCATTTCGATCCAATCACCGGGACATCCGGGCGGATCACCTCCCAGTAACCGCATACGCCGTGCCAATCTTGTCAAACCAGTCGCAACTTACTGTAAATGAATGAAAAATAGATCTCACAGCCAAGACCTGAACGATCCAAGCAATCGCATAATGGGAATAGAACGCGCATTAGTGGAGCTTGGCTTCCATCGCCGAAAGTAGACGTGGCCACAGAGGAATCTGCGGAGTTGGTTCATCACCGCCAAAAAGCCCCTCCCTGCACGCTGGCAAGGAGGGGCCGAGAGCTTCAACGGAATCAGATTCCGATTCCGATTAGAAGGGCAGCGCTATTAAAATACAGAAGCGCTGAACTCGTTGCGGGTGTTGAAACCGCCGATCGACTCGTTACAGGTGTAAGTGTCGTCCTTACCACCAGCGACTTGCTCAAGATCTTCGTCGGAAAGCTCCGCGCCTTCAGAGACAACGTATGGCAGACGGATAAAGATCTTGCTTGGTGTCTCCTGTAATACTTCAACAGATACGTTCTCAGGCAGTGTGCTGTTGAGTTGCGTCTCGATCGTCTTCTTGGGATTGGCAAGCAGCGCGCTGCGATACTGCGGATGCTTAGCTGCGTTATCAAGGACAATGCTTTCGATTTCTTCGCGTGTAAGTGATTCACTAGCCATAGTCAGTAGTGTTTGGCATATTGAGTGCTTACGGCATTCTACAAGCCGATAGCGGTTCGGATCATGGGT
>JAQCER010000228.1 GCA_027618625.1 Verrucomicrobiota bacterium | reverse complement strand
CGTCCGGCATTCTGCCAGACAAGGTGTATACCAATCGCGGCTGCTACATCCGTGATTACACGCTCGACCTCGACGGCTTGGAAATATCGCGCGCGTTTGTCGATGGCCTTGACGAAGTTTTCCGCCTCCTGCTCTACGCTGGCAGGCAAGCCTGGCTGGATACACAAAGCCACGACACCATTTGCCGCAATCGTACCGGCGTGATCATTGGCAACATTGCCCTGCCAACCAATGGCGCATCGGCCCTTTGTGAAGAAATCTTTGGCGCGGAGTTTGAAGAGCAGATCCTCGGTCACGGCAGCCGTTGGGCGAAAGCAAGCACGGACCCGTTGAACCGCTACGTCACTGGTCTGCCGGCGGGCGTCCTCGCCAGAGCGCTTGGGCTGGGATTCGGCAGTTACACGTTGGATGCCGCCTGCGCTTCGTCACTCTACGCCATCAAGCTTGCCGCCGACGAGCTACTGAGCGGACGGGCTGATGTGATGCTCAGCGGCGGGCTCTCCCGCCCGGACTGCCTGTACACGCAGATGGGTTTTTCGCAGTTGCATGCGCTGTCCAGGTCCGGCCAGTGCACGCCGTTTGGCAAGGAAGCTGATGGTCTCATCGTCGGCGAGGGCGCTGGGATTGTGGTGATGAAAAGGCTGTCCGATGCACTGCTCGACGGAGACCAGATTTACGCCACCATTCAGGGCATCGGGCTTTCGAACGACGTCGACGGCAACATTCTCGCGCCAAGCACTGAAGGACAAGTTCGGGCGATGCGCATGGCCTATGAAAACGCCGGATGGAATCCTAATGATGTCGATCTGATTGAATGCCACGCTACTGGCACTCCGGTCGGTGATGCAGTGGAGTTCAAGAGCCTGAGTGAGCTCTGGCGCGATATCGAATGGAGACCAGGCCAGTGCGTTCTCGGAGCTGCCAAGTCCAATGTCGGACACCTGCTGACTGGTGCGGGTGCCGCTGGTTTGATTAAGACGTTGCTGGCAATGAAACACGCCACGCTGCCGCCGATCGCCAACTTTTCGATGGCATCCAGTGAGATTGATCTTGTGAACAGCCCGTTCTCCATCCTGACCGGATCGCGGGCATGGCAACGCCGCTCAGTAGACACGCCACGACGCGCCGCGGTGAGTGCTTTCGGATTCGGAGGTATCAATGCCCATGTTCTGGTCGAAGAATGGTGCCACGACGGCGTGACCAAAACGGTTTCTCCAGCGAGAAAATCTCCAGCAACCCCAGTCAGCAAGATAGCCATCGTTGCAATGGATGCCGCGTTTGGAAAATGGGACAACCTGACTGCATTTCAAGAAAGGGTATTCGGCAAGCGGGATGCAAAACCGGAACCCAATCACAACTGGTGGCAACTGCAGCGCTCTGAATGGTTCACCGGTTCCGATCTTGGGGAGCACGCATTCCCGGGTTACTACCTCTCCGACCTGGAGATCCCTATCAATCAGTTTCGCATTCCTCCCAGAGAGCTGGAGGAAATGCTGCCGCAGCAGTTGCTGATGCTGAAGGTCGCGGCCGGAGCATTGGCCGATTTGAAATCGGATACGCGGCAACCGAATCGCACTGGAGTCTTTGTCGGCGTTGGCCTTGATCTTGGCACCACGCATTTTCATTTCCGCTGGAGTCTTCTGAACAAAGCCCGGGAATGGAACAAGGAACTTGGCCTCAATCTCAGCGGGGAAGATCTCAAACGTTGGGTGGATACCTTGCGTGCTGCAGCAGGCCCCGCATTGAATGCCAATCGTACGATGGGCGCTCTGGGTGGCATCGTTGCCAGCCGACTTGCCCGCGAATTTCGTATCGGCGGCCCTTCGCACACAGTGCAGAGTGAGGAAGCCTCCGGCATTCGCGCCCTTGAAGTCGGCGTTCGTGCTTTGCAGAACAGAGAGATCGATCACGCGCTCATCGGCGCCGTCGACTTGGCTGGCGAGATTCGTTCTGTCCTCGGAGCTCACGGCTGTCGTGCTTACGCGAATTCCGAGAACCTCGTTCCGTTCAGCCACGATGCGGAGGGAACAATTCCCGGGGAAGGAGCAGTTGCACTGGTTCTCAAGCGCGTTGAAGACGCGATTGCTGATGGCGACCGCATTTACAGCATCATTGATGGAATCGGTGGCGCCATCGGTGGCGAAAGCGCGGCCGTCTATCCCGTTGAGCAAACTTACATCCACGCCTTGACCCGCGCCTACACCGAGGCTGACGTCGATCCGGCCACCGTCGGTTACATCGAGGCTCACGGCAGCGGAAACGCAGAGGAAGACGACATCGAGGCCCGGGCCTTGGACTTCTTCTTCAGCGGCTACGATTTCGACCACTCTATCCATGTCAGCAGTTGCATGGGATTCATCGGGCACACGGGAGCGGCCTCGGGTTTGGCCTCTGTGGTCAAAGCATCGCTGAGTCTCTATCAAGAAGTCATCCCTGGAATTTCTGGCCATCACCGAGAGAAGTCTCAGTTCGACTCAATGGATGGCTTTCTTGAGGCATCGCCTCGGGCCCAATATTGGTTGCGCGACCGAGCCCGTGGCCCGCGCCGCGCTGGCGTTAGCTCATTCAGTGTGGATGGCAACTGCGTCCACGTCGTTCTCCACCAACACGAAAGCTCATCTGTCCCGGAAGTTCAGCCGGGCAAGGATTTCAGCCCGATCGGTTCGATGTCAGCCGCCCTTTTCATCGTAGCGGGCGACACCGGAGCGAGGATCGAAGAGCAACTGGAACTCCTCGGCGAACGCGCTGAAAAATTCCATGGGACAGAGATCACGCAACTTGCTCAGGAATGGCATCAATCTCAGATCCACTCCAATACGGCTGGCAAACTGCTGGCAATCGTCAGTGAATCGATCGATCAACTGGCAAGTCAAATTGGCCTGTGCCGGGACCAGATCGCATCCATCTGTACCGCCTCCGATTCCGCACCGGTGACGCGCGAACTTGAGCGCAGCGGCATTTTCTTCAACCCTCACTCGACCCTCCCAGATTTCGGCATCGCGTTTGTTTACCCTGGTTCTGGAAATCATTATCCCAACATGGGGCGTGAGCTGGCGCTGGAATTTCCCCAGGTGCTTCGCCGGCTCGACAGCGAGAATGAACATCTTTCGAGCCAGATGGTTCCGCAGATGTTCTGGAACGAGCAAAGTCTGAGTGCGATCAATCTCGATCATCACGCAATGATCTATGGTCAGGTCGCGCTGGGAACGATGGTCACTGACATTGTTCAATTGAGCGGAATTCAACCGAACGCAGTGATCGGCTACAGCCTGGGCGAATCTGCCGGACTGTTTTCAACGCGTGCCTGGAAGGATCGCGACGCTATGCACCGTCGTATGAAAGAGGGGACACTGTTCACCACTGATCTTGCCGGTCCGTGTCACGCTGCACGCAAGATTTGGAACCTTCCTGATTCTGAATCCATCGACTGGAAGCTCGGGGTGGTCGGCTGTTCTTCGGAAAAGGTCAATCGACTGCTGAGCCGCTACCCAAGGGTCTATCTGCTGATCGTCAATACGCCAGAGGAATGCGTGATCGGTGGCGACGCTCAAGGCGTGGATGAAGTTGTCAGGAAACTCAAGTGTCACTGGTATCCGATCGAAGGCGTCACCACGGTGCACTGTGAGATTGCGAAAGCGGTAGAGCAGGAATACCACGACCTGCATCTGTTCCCGACCAGCCCGCCTCCGGGCGTACTTTACTACAGTGGCGCATGGGGAACGTCGTATGACGTCACCACAGAAACTGCTGCGGCTTCGATCCTGGCTCAGGCGCTCGATGGCCTGAATTATCCCAACGTCATCAATGCTGCCTACGAAGATGGCGTGCGAACCTTTCTTGAAATGGGGCCGGGCGCGAGCTGCAGCAGAATGATAGGCAGGATTCTCGGAGACCGTCCACACCTGGCGATCTCGGCCTGCTATCCTAGCCAGGATGAGAGCCAGACACTGCTGCGGTTCCTCGGGAAAATGATCGGGCACCAGTTCTCGATGAACCTGGATTTCCTTTATGCACCTGTTCATGGCAGAGATCCCGTGGCTGGCGAGTCGATTGCCGCTCCGGTGGTGTGTGTGCAGATGGGCGGAAGATCATTCCACGTTGCCCATCCCGAACCCACGCCAGAAAGCCCGGCGCCGGTCGAACCCGCGCCAGTGGTTCCCATTGTTCCCATTGTTCCCATTGTTCCCATTGACCTCCCCTCTCCCAATCGACGAGAAACTGCACGTCCTGCAGCCCATGCCAGATTGCACGAAAGAACCGAGCATGCCACTCCCGCGACCCTGACAATGACACCAAGACAGTCTCCAGTCCCAGTACTGTCGGATGGCTTTGCAGAGCAGCTCACGCGCACTGCCCAGGCACGCACCCTGGCTCATGGAGAGTTTCTTAAGTTCTCGGAGAACATGCAGAATGCCATCACGCAGGCAATGGCAACTCAATTGTCGCTGCTGGCCCAGGCTCCTGCGGGAGGCGGCAGCAGTGTCGCTCTGCCGACACCTTCGCCAGTTGCGAACTATTCCACTGAACGCCATCAGACGCCCGTAGCCTTCGACCGCGATGCCTGTTTTGAGATCGCGACAGGCAGGCTGGCCAATGTACTTGGCGACGAGTTTGCTGCTATCGACAAGCAGCCGACCCGCGTGCGCTTGCCGGACGCGCCGCTGATGCTCGTCGATCGCATCTTGTCCATCTCCGGCGAACCCAAGTCGATGACCAATGGCAGCCTGGTAACCGAGCATGACATCCATCCGGATGCCTGGTACCTGGATTGCGGTGCCATTCCCACCTGTATCGCAGTGGAAGCGGGGCAGGCCGACCTGTTTCTATCAGGCTATCTTGGGATCGATTTCCAGACGAAGGGGATGGCAGTCTACCGGCTCCTGGATGCAGAGATTACCTTCCACCAGTCACTCCCGGGGCCGGGTGCGGTCATCACTTACGACATCACGATCGATCATTTCTTCCGGCAAGGTTCTACCTGGTTGTTCCGATTCCGTTTTGACGGCACGGTCAATGGCGAACCGCTGTTGAGCATGCGCAATGGATGCGCGGGATTTTTCTCCGAGCAGGAACTCGCGGCCGGCAAAGGGATCATTCACACCAAACTGGATCTCCGCCCAATGCCAGGCAAAGTGCCTGCTGACTGGAAGGAACTGGTTCCACTCACGAACGAGTCCATCTCTGACGCGCAACTGGACGCCCTCCGCCAGGGAGATCTGGCCGCCTGTTTTGGTGAAACCTTTCGCGGCCTGAATCTCCAGCATCCACCGACATTGCCGGGTGGACGCATGAAGCTGGTCGACCGCGTTCTGTCCATTGAACCAAAGGGCGGGCGATTCGGCCTCGGCATGATCCGCGCCGAAGCGGACATCCATCCCGATGCCTGGTTTCTTACTTGCCACTTTGTCGATGACAAGGTGATGCCCGGCACATTGATGTATGAATGTTGTCTGCATACTCTGCGGATTCTGCTGCTGCGCATGGGCTGGGTGGGCGAAGCCGATGCCTTGAAGCACGGCCCCATTCCAGGAGTAAGCGGAAAGCTGAAGTGCCGAGGACAAGTCATCGAGTCCACATCCAAAGTGGTCTACGAAATCTCGATCAAAGAACTGGGCTACGGCCCGGAGCCGTACGCCATCGCCGATGCCTTGATGTATGCCGATGGACGTCCAGTCGTTGAAATGCACGACGTGTCGATTCAGTTTGAAGGCTGGACACGCCAGAGCATTGAGGCCCTTTGGGCCAGGGCCACACGCACAGGGGATACCGTGGTTCCTGCCACGAAGGCACCGCTGTTCGACAATGCCAGCATCCTCGCCTTTGCAATCGGCAAGCCGTCCGAGGCCTTTGGCGCTCCTTACAAAGTGTTCGACCAAGAGCGGATCATCGCACGTCTGCCCGGGCCACCGTATAAGTTTCTGGATCGCATCATGCAGATCGATTGCCAGCCATGGGAGATGAAGGCAGGCGGAAAGATCGTCGCTGAATACGATGTGCCACCCGACGAATGGTACTTCGCCGAGAATGTGCAGGGCGACATGCCATTTGGTGTGCTGCTCGAAATTGCCCTCCAACCCTGCGGCTGGCTTGCAGCCTACATCGGCTCGGCACTGACCAGTGATGTCGACATATCGTTCCGAAATCTCGGAGGCAAGGCGACCCAGTTTTTCCCCATTTACCCTGACGCTGGAACGCTCGCCATCCATGTTCATATCACCCAGGCATCGAACTCGGGCGGCATGATCATTCAACATTACGACTACGAAGTCCACTCACAACAGGGTCTGGCCTACAAG
>JAQCER010000227.1 GCA_027618625.1 Verrucomicrobiota bacterium | reverse complement strand
CGATCTCGTGTTCACGAAGAGCGTGCTGGTTGCGGTTCCTGACCTGCCGGCATTTTTAGAGAAGGCGAACCGCAAGCTCGCGCCGGATGGGCACGCGCTCTTCCTGGAAAACGGCCGGGGCGGCTTGGTGGCCCAGTTGCTCCGGTGCATCCGGCACAAGCGGTGGGACTGGCGCACGGCCCACTATTTCACAGACCCCGACATGGCGGTGTTCCGCCAGGCTTTTGACGTGCAGGCGGTGGAGAAGTGCCGATTCCCCCCGGTATATCTAGTGCATGGCACCAGGCGCACCAGCACCAGGCGCACCACGCGCACCACGCCGGACGCTTGAATGGACTTCAATTCACTTCCTGCCCGCCATTTCCTTTTCCAATTCGCGCGCCCTTTCGAGCGCGGTGGGCCAGTTGGACTTCCGGTATAGAGCGAGGGCCTCCTCCGGCCGACCCAGCTTCTCTGCGATCAGTCCACCCATGCTGCATCCGCCAGCTCCAGGGTCGCCGTTGTCGCAAGCGTGGCTGAACGCATCGAGAGCGCCACTTAAGTCCTTGTCTCCCGCCGCCAACAGATCTCCCAGCTTCCGCCATTCGCGACCGCTGGTAGGCGAGCGCTCCAAGCCCTGGCGCAGAAGGCGAATCGCCTCGTCCGGCGCAGCCTTCTCCTCCAAGGAAGCAAGCCAGAAATAGCCGGCTGGATTCCGTGGCCACGCGTCCCGGGTCACCTCAGCGAGCCCACGATCGTCCGGAGCACGATTGAAGACCAATCGAATATAGGAGGGCGAGCACCGGATCAGCTCGCGCCATTCCTCGAACCGTTGTGACGGGTTGTCCGCGGCATCTGCAACGAGACCTCTCAGCCACCGCGACCGGCACGATGGAGCGGTCGCCGATTTCATTTCCGCGACCGCCCGCAGCCGATCTTCCGCACTGCCGTTGAAGAGCACCCGCAGGTACGAGAGCGCATCACGGTTCCCTGTCGCCGCGATAGCCGGCACCAGCGTAAGAGCGGCGGCCGCGCCAAGAATGGCGAGCGTCGTGGGAACGCCAAGGAAGCGCCGCCGGAGAATTCTCGATTTTCCGTCCTCGCTGCCGCCGCCTAAAATGCGCTGCCTTTCCATTCTGACGACGAGCCCGACGAGGTACCAGAACGGAATACCTCCGGGCCAGCCGGGGGAAACGGAATCAACGAGGCTGTGGACGAAATGTCCGCCGAGCGCTGCGGTGGCACCCGCCGCAGTTACGAACGGCAGATGTCCGGCGGGAAGCCGTCGCAGCAGTTTCAGGCACAATCCGGCTGCGACACCCCAGACGCCCAGCCAGGCTATTCCGCCGGGAATTCCGAAGTCGGCCGCCGCTTGGATGAACTGGTTGTGGGCGTCCTCGAGCTTCCGCTCGGTGTATCCCGTGGAGTAGGTTTCGAAGAGGGAATCGCCAAGCACGCCCAGGCCGGTCCCCGTGAAGGGAACGTCCAGCACCGCGTGGAGCGAGCTTTCCCAGATCGGGAGCCGGCCAGTGGTAATATTCGAGAACGAGGCGCCCTGCACCGTTCCTCCAATGAGAAAGGTGCGTGCCCTGACATCGTGCCATAGCAGCGGGGCCGCACACGCTGCAATCACCAGTGTTAGAGCAAGAGCCACCACGCCTTTTCGCTTTCCGAGCAGGACAACGAGAAGAACGACAGCGACTCCAGTGCCCGTCAGCGCTCCGCGGGAACCAGTTTGCACTGCCGCCGCCAAAAGCACCAGTGCGGACGCAATCCACAGTGCTCTCGGAAATGCCAACAAGGCTCGGGGAGCCGCAACCATGGCCAGAGCCATCGCAAGAAAGAGCGAAAGCACACTTCCGACTTCGTTCTCCGGAAGCCTGAGCAGCGTCATCGAGAGAAGCGCAAAGCCCGTTCCCGCCCCGACAAAGATCCCAACGTGCGCATGGATCCGTAAACGATGAGCCCCGGTGTCGTTTACGATCCAAGTGAACGCCGCCAGGCACCAAGAGAGGCACACGGCCCGGGGCCAACTGACTGCCAGCCATTGCGGCGATACCAGTACGGACATTGGCAGGAAGACGAACGCCAGCAGCGCAACAGGAAGAGTGTGTATCGACGGCCCCTTACGCTCCGATGCCAGACGCCACATTGACGGAACGACGAGTAGAACCATGGCAGAAACCGTCACCGCCAGCGGCAGATGTTCTGCGAAAAGCGCCGGCGCCAGAGTGACGGCAATCACAACGCGTTCGAACCATTCCCTCGGGGACAACTGTGCCTTCGCATCAACCACTTCCGTATCCTCTCTCAGCCTTCCGCAAAAAACCTCGCCCCATGATTCCCTTGGTCACGCCCCGAATCGACGCTCGAAGTCTGCCCGGGCAATGCCGACGTCCTTTGGGCAACAATGAGTCAGCCAGACGGTCCAGGCGGTAAGCGATCGATCTCATCGAGACACTCCTATTACCCTGTTGCCGTGATCGGAACGAAGCGCCATCGGGATTCCCCGCAGAAAACCTGACCCGTACCCAAGGTGGATCAGCGGGTAAACGGCCAGCAGGCAACACTTCTCGCCAAGGCTGTCCCCGTTTTTCGCGGAATACAGCAAATCCGCAACTGAGTAGATCGCCAGTGGAATGAACCACCACCACCCTAACCATAGCGCCAATGGCAGCGACAGTAGATACAGCACAAATCCAGACGGAATCAGGTGTCGCGCCTTGATTTCCGACTTCACCTTCGCCAGCACCAGCGGTTTGAACTTTCCGTACTGGTAGTACTGCCGAAATAAGCCCATTGGGTTGTCTCGGGGATAATAATACAAGCGAATGTCTGGCTCCTGGTACAACTTGAACCCCAGGCTCTTTGCCCGGTAGTGGAATTCGTCGTCCTGGTTCCGAACCAATCGCGTATCGAAGCCACCGGCCCTCTCGAATACCTTCCTGCGCCATGAGCCAAAGGTAACACTGTCGGTCTCGCCTCTATAGTTCTCCTGATGCACGCGACTACCACCAATTGCGAACCTCGAACAGATCGCAGTGCCAACAGCCCTTTGAAAAACGCTTCTCGACGCCACTCTCGTTGGCCCTCCCACGATGTCCGCTCCCGTCCGGGCAAATGTCTTCATTACTTGCGACAGATAGTCTTCTGCATATTCTGTATGCGCGTCCAACCGCACGATTACATCATGTGACGCAGCTTCGACACCGATGTTCAGCGCATGAGGAACAATCTTGTGGGGATTTTCCAGAATCCGAAATGGATCAAAGGCAGCCTTGTGCTCGTCAACATACACCTGACGCAATTGCTTAAGCCGCTCCACAGTTTCGTCAGTCGATCCCCCGTCAACGAACAGCAACTCGACGGCTGATTGTGGATAATCCTGTCTGCCAAGAGATGCGATCAACGTGTCGATGTAGTTCGCCTCGTTGTAGACAGGAATGATAACGGAAATATTCTCAATCATACGAATCGGGAAAGCTCCGGCTTGGCTAGACATCATCTTGGCTAGACATCAACTACTCGCAACTTGCTTTCCAGCAGTTCGCGCCACGCCTGCACAACATTCCCGGACGAGAACCGCTCAGCTGTGTTTCTCCCGTTCCAGGTCATCCTGGCCACAAGTTCCGGATCATGCACCAGTAGCTCGATGCACTCCACAAATTGCTCGGCGGCATTACAGTCCACAAGAAAACCGTCAATGCCATTCGTCACCAGATCTGGAAGCCCCCCGGCGGAGGTCGAGACCACCGGGATCCCCAGGGCCATCGCCTCGACTACACTGAGTGGAGTATTGTCGACATTCGTGGTGTTGATGAAAATATCAAGTTCCTTCGACAGTTCCCGCCAGACGACGGGAGCCAGTTTTCCAGTAAAACGAACACGGTCGTGAACACCGAGTTTGTGCGCCAGCGCCTCCACCTCTGCCCGTGTCCCATCTTTGTCCGGTCCAACCATACATAGCGTGGCTCTGCTATGGGAAGGAACAAGAAGCGCGAGCACCCGAACTGCGAGGGCTGGGTTATAGGTTCGGTCAAATGATCGCACATAAAGCAGCCTTGGCTCCACACGGTATCTGTGAGTGAATTCATAGTCTTCGACCTTCAAAGGGTTTCCAATCACTTCGACGTCGAAATCGCGATCCGAGAAAACCTTCTTCAGGAAGGGTGACGGCGCCACATTGCGAAAGGAGCTGCCGAACAATTGCCGACAGAGCCGGGGAGTTCGTCCAAGCCTTGACGCCAGATCTCCACCGTGGAGGATCGGAATATAGGGTATCTTCAACGCCTTGCTCAGGCCCCCGATCACCCAGGCGTAGTAGAACGCTGCCGTGCTATAGGTATCGATAAGAACATAGGAGGTGGCACCTTGATTTTGGATCACGACGCGGATCATATCAAACAGTCGCACGAGCTGATTCCGGGCATGGGAAGCAGTGATCAGTTCGTATTCCTCAGCAAGCAACACCGATAACTTGTCGATACCAGTGGGCGAAAATCCGTGGCGTTCAAGACGATTGCCGACGTAGATGATTTTAAGCGACTTCTGCACTGTGATCGTCGGCAGGATGAGGCAGGATCGGTTCGGGGCTTGCCAGTCCTAACCGCTTGAGAATACGCTTCCTCAGCACTGGATGATTTACCGCGAGACGAAGCAAAACGTCTTTGGGAACGATAATCGCCCACCCAACACCGAAGACAAACGTACTACAAAAGAGCCGGGTCGCAGAGTGAGTCATGACGGTCAGACTAAACAGTCCGAATGCGGCAAGGAGCGCGCGGCCAACTACAGGGTAAGCTGGATTCATCACGATCATGATGGGCATGATGATAATGGCACAGCAGAAAACGAACCCCAGGAGACCGTGCTCTGCGACCAGTCTTGAGAACTCGGTGTGAGGAGCAACGTTTCGGTAACCGTAATGGGGTCGCATCCGGGCGGATTCTCCAGGGCCAATTCCCAGGATAGGGTAGTCTCTCCACATGAGTAGATCACTCCACACGATATCAGTTCGACCACTGGTGACCACAGCAATCGTCTTCTCACGATCGCCAGAGAGAGTCCCCCCGGTTTCTCCCTGATATCTGAGCATCAACATTCCTCCAGTGAGTTGGTCTGACAAAACAAAGATCAAGCCAAACACCGGAACAATAATCGGCACGAGGAGTAGCCTTCGAATCCGTGTGGTCTGTCCCATATTCTGATGCCGGGAGTAGGCCCAGAGAATCACCGCAAGGGCACCTGCGACGGCGATTACCGCAGAAATCAGACCACCGCGGGAGAACGAAATGAGTCCACGGAAGAACAGAACTACCATTGCGAAGAAATCTACTGTCGCGAACCCGAACAATGGCTTCCCCATAAAGAAAGCCACTGACAACGCAACAATTACCACGCCGTAAACCGTTGCTACCTGATTGGCTCCGAATCCAGAAGCCGCTCGATTGGCTTCGAGCCCGAACTCAATCGAATCAATGTCTGGCGCTTTGATCGTACTACACACTGCCAGCGTAACGGCAGGTGCCGCAATCGCCCCCAGTACCCAGACGATGTTCTTCTCCATGATTACCCTTCGGTGAAAATACATGACGGAGAGTGCCAGGACGAAAACTCCCGACCAGTTAAACACTAGGGTATCACGGATATCTCGACTGAAATCTGAGCGCATGAGCGAAGGCGTGATCAACGCTAGAAGAATCAATCCCGGCACAAGCGTTGTTAACTTCCTCCCAAACGCGAGGCCCATCAAGAGAAGCGGGATTCCCAGATACTTCCCCACCTCCCACGGCAGATGGGAGCCTTTCACAAAAAATCTTGCTACCACTTCGTAAGAGCACAGGTAGGCTGCGCCAATATGGAGCAGTCCCGCCTGGTTTCTGTCTCGAATCGAGTACAGCACGCAAAAACCGATGACGCAACCAAGCCAGATGGCAATGACGATAGGGAACACGAAACCAACCATCCCCAGCGCAATGTGGCTGACTAGCAACGTGATACCGATGGTCTTTTCGCTCATTAGATACTTGCTCCCGCCGGACTACCAGTCATCTACCCTACCGTAGAAGAGGGAGGATTTCACTTTGAAGTCGTGCAGAATATCGCTCATAAGTAAACCGTTTCGCCAGTTTCGCAATCTCAACAGACATTGCTTCGATTCGCGGCACGTGGAAGAAATCTTGGGAAGAAAACCAGCCCGAAAACGATTCTTCGGGCGGCCAGAGGTAGCCGTTGGCAGGATTGACGTACTGGGGTATCGCAGAAACCGCTGATACCACGGGAATAACGCCGAAAGCAGCGGCTTCCGCAATCGCTTTTGGGAACCCTTCCGAATCTG
>JAQCER010000226.1 GCA_027618625.1 Verrucomicrobiota bacterium | reverse complement strand
GACATCGGTCAAAGCCTCGGTGCGGGTGGCTTCATTATCGATGGTCTGTGCCCATTCGATAGCGACTGCGGGTTCTTCACTGCCCAGATCAGAGACAAATCCGGCAATGGCAGCGTCCTTAGTGGGTGAGGGCTCCATGGATTGAAGATAGGTGCTGGCACTTTCCGCATCGGATTCTTCCCATTCCTCGAAAGCAGATTCCATCGCCCCGGCCTGGTTCGTTTCGGGCAAGCGTGACGCCCACTCGACTGCCGCAGCGGGATCTTTTTCGGCCCATTCATCGGCGACTTCTTCCACAGCCTCGCTGGCGAAAGGTTGATCCGCATACGCCTCGATCCACGAGGCTGCTTTCACTGGATCCTGGCGACCGTATTCCTCGCCAAGTTGTTCGAAGGCATCCTTTTTCAAAGCATCCGTGCTCAGGCTTGCAGCCCAAGTGGTGGCGGTGCCAATGCCCTGCTTCATCTGTTCGTTGGCTAACGTGCCCACCAATTGCTCAAGCCCTTCGGTATCGGCTGGAAGACCTTGAAGGTATTCCGTTGCCCGCACTGGATTGGAGATGGCCAGGCCGCGCAAGATTCCAGCCTGGGCCATCACGCCTTCGCGCCCTTCGGACTGGTTCTCTTTGGCCCAGGCGATGGCGGCATCCGCGTCGGCAGCTGCCCAGCCACTGAGTGCGGAAGCGCTGCCGAACAACCGACCAGGGCCAGGAAGTTCTTTGGCATACTCCAGCGCTGCGGGGCCATCGATCTTGCCCCAGGCGCCGACGAAGAGCGCCATCTTCTGCCACATTTCAAATCCCTGTGGTGCCTCGCGCAGGGCCTCCAGGGCGGCGTCCACATTCTCCGCGTTCAACTCAGACAGTAGCTGGTTGAACAGGAGATTGCTCTTCAGTGGGTCGGACTCCTTAAGCGCGTCACGCATGGCCTGACCCATGTCCCTGGCCCGGATGATGCCATTGCCGTCGAAGTATTTCTGCACTCCGGTTTCCGGAGATTTTGAGCCAAAAGCAGCCGCAGCGGCGGCGTCGGCCTTTGCCGATCCCTGACTAGAGGAGACCATCACGCCGGAAACAGTCGCCGTGCCTGCGGAGGGGCCCGCTTGGGGAGTGGGTCGCAGAAACCAGCCAGCGCCAAAGGCGCTACCTGCCACAAGAAGCAAGATGAGATGCAGAGCAGAACTTTTCATATGATTAGAAGAGTGAACTGGGAACGGATACGACTGTCGCCCTGAGTAGGCTACTCGTCAACAAGACGTATTTAGAGTACTTTGAGTGAGGGCGGCGGTCGGGCGACGGGCAAGGGGGACTGTCCAAGCAATGCATAAATAATATGATTACTATTATAATTATGTTAAATTTACCGGATGCTTTGGCGCTCTGCGACGATCTTGATGGTGGCTGGGGGGCTTCTTACTCCGGTGCTCGCGGGCATTCCCAGTGAGATAATTGTTGATAATGAGGGATATGGAAAGAGCGATCGAGTGTTTGTTGTCGCCTGTGATCAGCTTTACTGTCGGCCAGACCAAGGGACTCCCCACTTGATCGATGAAGCGGATCGAGGGACGCCGGACGGAATCCAGGCCCGGGCTCGTGAGCTTGAGGGCGATCTGGCGACTGGGTCACAATTCGATTTGGTGCTGTATGAGAAGGGAAAACGGGATCAGCCAGACGCGCAGCGATCGCTCAGCCGCCGGATTGTGGTGACGCTGGCCGCTGGGATTGATGCGAAGGAGGTCGCGGCGGCGGCGGGTGCCAGTGCGTTTGAGGTTCCTGAATACGCACCGGGATACGTGATCATGAAATTCGCGGAGCCTGGCGATTCCCTGGCCAAACTGGAGGCGGTGCGGGCGCTGGACGGTGTCACTTCGGCGAAGCCATTGCTCGGCCGGCGCAAGGACAAACGCTATGTTCCCAACGATCCGCAGTTTGCCTGGAGCCTCAAGTACCGTGACTACCAATGGCACCTGAAGAATACGGGACAGAACAGCAGCACCACTGGCTTTGATACAAATGTGACTCCAGTGTGGGAAGGCTACCGTGGGGATGGCGTCACGATCGCGATCGTCGACGATGGCATTCAGGTCGGTCATCCAGACCTGGCCGAGAACGTGAACACGGCGATCGACTATGACTTCAACGATGGCACGCCGCAGGATCCAACCCCGCCGCTGCAGGATCTGGGCGGTGGGAAATTTTGGGACCATGGCACATCCGTCGCGGGAGTGGCGGCTGGTCGTGGCGACAATGGAATCGGCATCACGGGTGCTGCTCCACGGGCGCAACTCGTGGGCTTGAAGATTCTGACGGCGGATACCAGCGAGGCGGATGAGGCAGCTGCACTTGGATGGAGAACCGATGTGATCGACATCAGCAACAACAGTTGGGGGGCACCTGACGACGGCAAAACGTTGCACTCACTTGGCCCCATGATCCGCTCGGCACTCGCCCAAGGTGTCGCACTCGGCCGTGGTGGTAGGGGAATTATCTACGTCTGGAGCACCGGCAATGGTCGTGCCAATGGCGACTATGCGAACTACGATGGCTTCGTCAACGCGGTGGAAACGATAGGCGTCGGTGCAGTCAACTATCTTGGTGTGCAGGCGTGGTATTCGGAATCCGGCTCTAACATTGTGATCTGCGCGCCGTCGAGCAACGATGTGGACGATCATGGTATCGTCACCACGACCCTGACGACGAACAACTCGTATACCACCGGGTTCGGCGGCACTTCCGCGGCTGCTCCGCTGGTCTCGGGCATCGTTGCCTTGATGCTGGATGCCAATCCAGCGCTCGGCTGGCGCGATGTTCAGGAGATCCTGATTCGCAGCGCGCGCAAGGTCGATTCGCGCAACCTCGAATGGCGCACCAATGGGGCGGGCTTGAATTTCCACTACGGTTATGGCGCTGGGATGATCGACGCAGGGGCCGCCGTGAACATGGCCGTAACCTGGAAGAATTTATCCGTCCAGCAAACCATCGACGCTTCGCTCGGGTCGGTGAACGCCAACATCCCGGACGATCGAACTTCGGGCGTGACGAAAACCTTCACCTTGTCAGGGACGAATCTTCGGGTGGAGCACATTCAGCTGACGGTAGACATCACCCATTCCTTCCGCGGTGACATTGAGATCACCCTGACCTCGCCCAGTGGCATGGAGAGCAAGCTGAGCCACGAACACCTCGACCCCAATGCCGACTACGACAACTACACCTTTCTCTCGGTGCGCCACTGGGGTGAGATGTCCAATGGGCAATGGAAGCTCAAAGTCGCAGACCTCTCCCCAGGCGACACCGGAAAGTTGGTAACTGCATCTCTCAGAGTTCTGGGAACCGATCCTAACGCAGCCACCGGCTATGACGCCTGGGCGATCGAACAATTTGCCAGCGGCTCAACCACCAAAGGTGAAACCGCAGATCCCGATCATGACGGTCGGCCCAACCTACTGGAGTACGCGCTCAACACCGATCCAAACCTTCCAGAAATCGGAACCGGAATCACCGCCGAAAGGTTCGGAAACTACGCACGTATCCGCTACGTTGGCGACAAGTCGAAAGACGACATCACCTACACCCTGAAATCCTCAACCGACCTCACCCGATGGAACGCACACACGACATCCATCGTATCGAGCAACGGAGATCTCGAAACGCGTGAAGCAACCGTCGCCATAGACCTCAGCATTCCCCGGCTGTTTCAGCTGGAAATTACGCGCTAGCACGAAGAATTCTGCGGCGTCACCTGGCCTGCTCTACTCTTCCGCCATTAGCCGCCGCAAATCTGAAACGCTCGGGATCCCTTCCGTAACCAGAAGGGCATTACCCGCGGCGTCGGTGACGACCGACGAAGGAAGTGGCGGGTTTTGTGTTTTGGTCTGTGTGGCGAGGAACGAGGTGACTTCAGCGCGCTCCGCGATCGGCAGGTCGATCAGCATGCGGTAGGCGGGCTTCCACTTTGCGAGGTAGGTCTCAAGCTTCGCGGTGTCGTCGTCTGCATCGACCGGAACGGCGACAATTTCAATGTTGTCGCCGGCAAGCATTTCGGTCATCGCATTGATTTCTGGCAGGTGGCGCAGGCAGGCTTCGCACCAGGTGGCGGTGGTGGTGTAGAGGCGGAGTTTCGAGCCGGGCTTTGCTCTCCGGTCTGTCGCCGCCACGGCAAAAGTCGGGCGTTCCTTGGCCGGGCGATCAGGCACGGGAAGGAACTTCAGGTAGGTGCTCGTTTCGAACGGGCTATCAGCACTTTCGCGCGCCGTGATCAGTGCTCCAGCTGCGACGTTCTCCAATGTGTACGCTTGTCCTGATGGCCAGCGCACCGTTAACCGCGAGACGATTTTAGCACCGGCGATACCTAGCAGCATCGTGTTGCTGTTCTGGGCGGCAAAACCTTCGCCGCAACGGTGCTCGCGTTTCAACGTCGGGCCATCGGCGACTTCAGCGATCACCATGGCGCCGTAGCCGTCGCGATTGGTCTGGGCTCGTGAAGCCAAGCTGACTTTGTTGCCACCTTCGAATCTTACTGCAACCACGTTACCATGGTCCTTTACCGCGTTCCGGTAGAGATTGAACAAAGGAATATTGGCGTTCACCAGCGCGATGTCCTGCCGACCGTCGCGATTGTAGTCGAAGAGAGCGAAGCCACGGCCATCAGCGATATTATCCAGCCCAGAGATTCCCGACATGTCACTGAACGACTTGCCCGCACTGTTCATGAATAATTTATTGCGCTCATTGCCGCTGAGCGAATGTACGACGTAGCGACCGTCGCGCATCTCTCCCCCGGCGAGACGACTGTCGATCTCCGGAGTGAGTTCTGCACCGCTATCGCTTCGTTTCCATTCGGGCGAAAAGCGAAAACTATTGCGGGATACGCTTTCATCAGTGCGCACGAACGTGCGCCAAAGGTTACTTCACAAGTCGACCTCCGTCGCGACCTGCTTCGGCGCCGTGAAGTAGCCGTTGATGGAGTAAATGTCAAGCCAGCCGTCGTTGTTGAAATCGGCAAACTGTCCGCCCCAGCCCCAGCCCGCTTTTGCAACAAGCATCGCCGGCGGCTTCAGGCCAGACACCAGCTCAAATTTTCCGCCGTCCTTTTGACGATAGAGGTAATTGCCAGTGGCTGACTCGGCATAATCTGCGTTCAATCCTTCGACTTGCGATGTGATTCGCTGCCCGGCCTTGCTGAACATGTTCGTCACGTAGAGATCCTGCTTGCCATCGTTGTCGTAGTCACCCCAAGTCGCGCCCATGGCGAAGCCGAACGCGGTTGTTCCAGCCTCGGCAGTCACATCGGTGAAACCATCCTTGGCGTCGTTTCGGAACAAGTGATCAGCGGCCCAGTCATTGGCGATGTAGAGATCGGGATCGCCATCTTCGTCGTAGTCCGACCAAGTGGCCTGCATTGAGTTGCGCCAGATGCCAATTTGCGCGTTCTCCGGGGCCGGTTCAAATTTACCACCACCTCTGTTGACCAACAACACATTGGGCGGACCGATCTGATCGAGCACGTTGGGGAACAGGTTGTCTCGGTCCTTCGAGTGAGACTCGGCGTGGCGCGGGTAGTATTCTTTGGCAACTTCTGGCGAAAGGAACTCGTCCGGCCAGTTGACAGATCCTGACTCAACGCCGCCCGCAGGACTCGATCCACCGAGCACTGCCGGACGGTAGGTGCAAATGTACACGTCCAGCAACCCATCGTTGTTGAAATCAGTCGCTGACATGGATATCGCCAGTCGCGGCAACACCATGGACTTGACTTCAGAAAACCAGCCGCCGTTGTTTTCAAAATACTTACAAGGCAACAAACTGCGACCTAGCATCAGATCCGGGTCCCCATCATTGTCGAAATCAGCGAAAATGGCGCAGGTGGAATGATTCTTTACGTCTAGCCCGTGGAGATTCGCGGTTTCCCGAAATGTGCCATCGCCCTGGTTCTCGAGCAGCTTGTTGTAGCCCCTCCTCACTGTAACATAGACGTCATCGTCACCGTCACTGTCTATGTCGGCAATCGCGATGCCCGGCTTTTGATTTGCAGAGATGGTCGAAAAGTAGCGGTGGGGTATGCCCTTCCTTCCCTCTGCATAAAAGGTGATGGACTCCTCGTGGTGCTGTGAACGCCGCAGCGAGACCACATCAAGGGACCGAGGCAAGGCTTCTTCCAGAGATTCCTGAAACCAGAGTTGGTCGCTGGCGACACTTGAGAACCCCTCCGTGTGCCACTCGATGATGCGCCAATCATCCTCACTGTCGCTTGTTGAATCGTTTTTCCAGACGACGCTCAGCGTGGCCGAGAGTTCGCGCCAATGGTGCATTTTCATCCGTGCCACGGCTGAGAAA
>JAQCER010000225.1 GCA_027618625.1 Verrucomicrobiota bacterium | reverse complement strand
GAAGCATGAGTTCAGGAGGCACGCAGAGAGTGAACGATGGGAACTCTCGAAGCCTTCCAGGCAGGGTAAAGGCTGGCGACTAGGCCGAGGGAAAAGGCGACCACGAGACCGCGCAAGACGATCACAATGTCAGGAACGACTGACATTGTCAGCCCCTCGTTGCCAATCGTGATGCTTTGCCACGAAAGGAAGAAAAACGCAAAAGTGACTCCAACGATGCCGCCCGCAAGACCAAGAAGCACTCCTTCGATCGCGACCAGCACGCCGATCGTTCGCTGAGGGTATCCGAGAGTTTGCAGGACAGCGTTCTCTTTCACGCGGCCACGCACGACGAGGAGCACGGCGTTGGCAACGAGTCCCAGCACAGCGGCGACAGCGCCTACTCCAAGCCATCGCGTGAATCCCACAAGCTCAATGAGCTCGCTTGCGGTCTGTGCAAAGAAGGCTTTCTCTGGACGTGTGCTGGTGGGTTGTTGATCGGTGGCAAAGGAGGCATCGATCTCGCTGGCGATGCGGGCGAGTTGCTCGGACGATTCCGCGCGCACGTTGAACTGTGTGACAATGCCAAGGCCAGCGCGCGATGCTTGTTGCAGGAAATCGAGATGCACGTAGGCGACGTTGTTGTCTTGTGGTTGGTCGCTTTCGATAATGCCAGCCACCGAGACGGTGACACCCGCGGCGTCAAAGCGGTCGCCGACTTTCAGACCACGTCTTGCTGCAAAGTGCTTGCCGAGCAGTGCCGAGTCGCTGCGCTTCTTCCAGTCGCTGATTGATCCAGCCTCAACCGTCAGCTGCGGAGCGTAGCGTTCGAGGCTGTCAGGCGGGACGCCGCGAAAGGCGATCACGTCGAGGCTGGCCCCGCAGTTGTTGACGACGATCTGAATGGGAATGACTTCTTTCACGCCATCGATCTTCCGGATCTGTGACTCATAGTGCTCGGGCAATCTGCTGCTGGCGGGGCAGAAGCGATTCTCGCGATAGACGACTAACGTGGTGTCGTTGGCGCTGATCTCTGTGGCATCCCTCAGGCTGCGCTGCATGGTTTCGACTGTGGCAAAGAGAAACATGCCCATGGCGACACCGAGCACAGTCAGCAGTGAACGAACACGGTGGCGCGTCACTTGCTTCAGGGCGAGGCCTGTGAGAGCTGGCAGGTTCCTGATCATGGCGTTGGTGGTTCCGCGAGGCGGCCTTTCTCCAGATGCAGGGTTTTGTCAGCGGCGGCAGCGGCCTTCGGATCGTGCGTAACCATGACGATGGTCTTGCCGTGATCCCGCACTAACATGCGCAGGAGATCGAGGATCTGCGTGGCGGATTCGCGGTCAAGGTCACCCGTCGGTTCGTCCGCAACGAGCAGTCGAGGATCGGCAACGATCGCTCGAGCGATTGCGACGCGCTGTTCCTGCCCGCCAGAGAGCTCGGTCGGTCGATGGTCTGCACGATCGCTCAGTCCGACGAGTTCGAGTGTCTGCATGACACGGTAGCGGCGTTCAGCTCGGCTCTGTCGCGAGAGTAGCAGTGGGAGCTCGACGTTTTCAAAGGCGGAGAGTATGGGAACCAGGTGGTAGAGCTGAAAGATGTAGCCGACATTCTTCGCGCGCCAGTTGGTAAGGGCGCCGCGATTCAGGCGGGCGATGTCAATGCCGCCGATATTCAACTCGCCAGCGCTGGGGCTGTCGATGCCAGCCACAAGATTGAGCAGCGTGGTCTTGCCGCTTCCGGATGGTCCCATGAGTGCCAGGAAATGACCTTCTGCGACCCCAAGATCAAGATTCTCAAGGGGCGTCACCGTGGTGTTGCCCTTGTGATAGGACTTTGTGAGTCCCTTGCAATGTATGAAAGGATTCTGTGCCATTGTTAGGATTTTTCAGGGTTTCGCTTCCTTTGGTTCAATTCGGCGTCCTTTTTCGAGACCGTCGTGGGGCGGCAGGATGAGGCGTTCGCCGGCCAGCAATCCAGAGCGGACGGCAACGTAGCCATCGATTTCAAGGCTGCCAAGTTCGACACCACGACGAAGCGCGCGCGAGCCGTCTGGACTGACTACCCAGGCGTTGGCATTGCTGCCATCGCGATCGATGAGGCCTTCAATCGGTGCCATCACCGAACGCGAGCCATCGCTGGTAGGGCTGCGTGCTATGGCCTGTGAGGCCTTGACATTATCGAGAAACTTGACGCGGCAAAGCATCTCCGGGCGCAGGCGTTCATCTGGGTCGATCACCCGGACTTTCGCCTGCAAGGTATTGCGCTGGAGATCGGCGGTGCCGACGATTCGCGAGACAACACCTTTGAATTCGGCATTCGGCAGGAAGTCGCTGGTGATAATGGCTGCCTGTCCCTGGGCCAGTTGCCGGGCGTCGGCTAACGGAACATCAACGCGTGCCTGTAGTTTTCCCGGTTCGAACAACACTGCTACTGTCGCGGAATCCGGATCGTCCATGGGCAGCAGTTTCTTCTGGCCGGGTGCTGCCTTGAGCTCCAGCACGACACCATCGACCGGCGATACAACTTTGGTGCGAGCGAGCGCGAGTTCGCTTACGGATAGTTCCACTTCAGCTGCAGCGATCATGGCATCGAACACTTTGCTTTGTGCTTTGATTGCGTCCAGACGGGCTAGAACAGCAGCGTGATCCGATTTGAGCGCAGCAATCTTCGCTGTCTGGGAATCGACCGCCAGGCGCGCAGCCGTGATTTCCTGGTCCGAGACGGTGCCTTTCGATAATCCACCGAGACGCGAGAATTTGTCCGAAACTTCGGCAAGGCTGGCCTCGGCAGATTTGATCTGATCGAACACGCTTGCCGCTTCGGCTTGAACAGCCGGAATGTTCGCGAGATTCATGTGGTGCTCGGCGATGGTTTGTTCCAGCTTTCGCCTTGAGCCATCGACAAGCAATTGGGTGTCGTCTGGAATCAGGCTGGCAAGCGGTTGCCCCTTCTTCACGGTCTCGCCCTCCAGCACGAACACCTCATCGACCACACCATCCACCAGGGCCGGAGCACGAATCGGCAACGGATCTGGCTCGAACCAGCCAGCCGCTTGAAACAGCATCGTAGCTGAGTAGTCGACCGCTGGACGGGTTGGGCTCGCCGTATGCGATGAAGCATCAGTCGCTTCTTGCTCGATGTCCGAAAGGAGGATCGTCGGGGTGACGGTGACTTCGCGGGCAGGGAACAGTCGATCCGCGAATGCCCATGCAATTACTGCCCCAAAGGCCAACACCAATACGGAGGGCAGCATCCACGGTTGTAGGCGGCGTTTGCGATCGGCTGTTGGGAGCGCCTCGTGAGAGGACGAAGGAGACTTGTTGGAAAATAGATTTGTAGACGTCATTCATTCAACTGTTCTCGTGGTAGAGCTAAGCTCGATCCCGATCATTCGTGACAATGCCACAGGACGGTGTCGAGCGAACCGGAGAATCAGTTGCTTCAAATGAGGAATGTCGAGAACAAGACCCTGAGCGGAATGGCGGGTCGATCAGGCGGTCGATGCCTCTGGAGCTGGAACAGTTGCTCGGTTGGGCTCCACAGTAGTGGCGGGCGACTTGATCCAACAACGAACTCTGGAAGGGAAATGGCACCTCGATCGGTGTCAGGGGCAGCTGCACTCTCAGTAGGAATCAGCGTGATCAGCTTCCAGCACGGGCCATCATCACATGGCGAAGGCGCCTGTTCCGGGCCCGGAAGATGATCACTCTTTCTACAGCAATCATCCGCGCACATTTCGACCGAGCCGGAGCCGAAAATGACTCTGCCAGTGCAGAGGCACTGAATTAACCCAGTCTGGCCGAAAACGGACATAAGGGTAAGCAGCAACACTGCGCTTGCCGTCTGGAGACGATTGAACACCGGGGAAGCTAGATCTATGAGGGAGGTCACGCAAATGAATAATTGCTGACCAGATTTCCCTCAGTCGGGCTCTCGAAACGGGGTTCACGCTGATCACCACCAAAACGCAGAAGCCGACCCGATTTTTCTACAGTTGCTCACCAAGAGGGACGTCCACTTGTTCACTCGGATTGAGGCAGCGATGAAAAGAATGGCACAGGCGACGGCCATAAACCCTGCCACCACTCCGATCGGTTTCAAGCGGCTCACAATCGATCCGAATCGCTATCGCTACGGGCGGGTCTCGAGCACTCTGTAAAATCCGGAGCCGAGACTAAAATGTGTGGCGTCCTCATCGACGAACGAGGTGACGCCTTCCTCGGCGACCAGATCGACGAGTTCCAGCTGCAAGGCATCGAGGCTGGCTCCGTAGTCGACCGAATAGTTGTAGCCCGGAATGGATCGCCAGGAGATACGGAAGCCAGGAGTGGCTCCATCGATCTTTTCCGCCGATAAAATTTCGAACGACTGACGGGATCCGCCTGCGGGCACCAGCATGAAGTAGTTCATAAAGAGTGAGTATTTGGTCTCGAATGCGCCGTCTTCGCCGCCAATGGTCAGGCGCAGGGTCTGTTCGCCGCTGAGAGAAACGGTTTTGGGAGCACCCGCGTCGTCGACCAGTTGAAAATATTCAAACGACCGGCCGCTGACGGTGGAACGAACGGCGAACTTACCGATGCTCTGTAAGGTCTGGTTGGCAGTGGTCGCGCCGGTGACAAGATCCACCCGAACGTCCTGAGGCTCGCGGCTGGCGGCACGGAGATAGACGGCGTAGTCCGCAGGAAGAAAATCACGGGTGTAGTTCATCCATTCGCCGCCTTCGGTTCTACTGACGACGTAGTCGTCTTCGGCATCGATGCCTGGGCGCACGGTATCCATGACGATCTCTTCGGGCTGAGAATCTACTCCGAGCGCCCGCAGTTCGACGAAGTCCTCGAACCGGAGATCGTTTCGCGGGGTGGTGTCGAAATCGAAGTAGTCGATATCGATCGCGCCGACTTTGTCGACAAACGTTCCAGGGCCAGCTTCGGTGAGAAATTCGCCTGAGTCGAAGTTGTAGTTCTCGGATTCAATGACGACTGCTCCCGGGAGTCTTAGAACCGATATGTCAAAGGTATCGAAACGCCACTCGTGAATCAATCCGGTATCGGCAGCAGTGGCTGCGGTGATGCGCGCTGCGTAGAGCGTGTCGTCACTGAGACCGGAGTAAGAAATCTCTGCGCCATCTTCGGTAACGGTCACGGTGGATGTGGCAGTGACATCGGTGCCATTAACTTCTAGTTTCACGCTGGCACCGTCGATTGGGCTTTCGCCAGTCTTAGCGATGGTGGCGACGATGCCGTCAAAGGCAGAGGCAAAGTTAGCACCTGAGGCTGGGGTAAGGGTTGCGATGCGAGGGCTGCCGGGGATCCCTCTCGAAATGTGCGGCCATGTGGCTTCGTCAGGATTGGTCGTTTCGCGGACGACGTTGTCGAAGGTGGCGTCGGCAACGCCGGTCTCGTCGAGATTGCCGCTGCGGGCAAAGTTGAAGAGGCCGACGAAACCGCTGTCGTAGAGTTCTCCGCGCGGGTCGCCTTCTTCAGTCTGAATAAGGGCGACCGGGCGGGTGAGATCCAGAAGGTCGTAGAGGGCCGCAGTGAGCGTGCCGCCTTTGCCAAAGAAGATCATGCGGTAAGAGTGATCTGCGATCAGCTCAAGGTTGGCCGCGGCCATGGTGCTGTCGGAGGGGGCACTCTCGTTGTCGACATAGTTGATTTGAAATTGGCCTCCCGGATTGCTGCCCGTCTGGTTCGGATCGTAGTTACAGACGTAGGCTGTCGTCTGGCCGAGTCCGACGTTTCCTGCCCGTCCAATCAATCCCACTGCCTGATTCACGTCGTCATTCCAATCGACCAGATCGGCAGCGATGTAAAAATCGGTCAGCGACTCGTCCTGCAGAAAGACGAACACGCGGGCAGGGCCACCATCTGTGATGGCAGGCACATTTCCCTGTATCCGGTAGGCACCATCTGGGAACGTTATCTTTGCCGGGGCAGCGATCCCTGCGGATCCCAGTGGATCGAAGACAACCCAGCCGTCGTCATTACCATCATCAAAGTTATCGTTCAGGCCTGAAGCAGAGTGGAATGCTAGCGCGGCGGCCGGGACAATGAGCAGGAGTGGGGAGAGCTTTTTCATGCGATTGCTAATCTGTTAGCGGAATGGAACTGCATCGAGAAGTCTTTTCGTGACGAAGTGACGGGAGCGACAGCATGAAACAGGATGAGCGAAGCAGAAACGTTCGCTGATCACGGAGCATGGAAGCTCGACACCGGGTTATCGATATTTTCTCTTTCGGTTTATCGTATCGTGTATGCACGCGCATGGGCTGGCAGAGCCGGTTGCCGATGCCGTGACTAAAGTGAACGTAGGGCGGAGGCTGGCAAGTATACCGTGTTACCTGCGCACCCGAGAATGGGTGGCTGAGTGGGA
>JAQCER010000224.1 GCA_027618625.1 Verrucomicrobiota bacterium | reverse complement strand
CCCTCGCAGTCGCACTTGCTCCGATGTCCGGATCGGCAAAGACCGATTTCGGTAAACGCCTCGTCATCGCTGGTGAAACCGGCGGCGGCATCGACCATATTGCCATCGTTGACTCCGAGTCGAACTTGCTGTGGGAATACCCCACCAGCGCCATCCACGACATCCACCTTCTCGAGAATGGCAACCTCCTGGTTCAAACCAGCTGGACAAGGATTGTCGAGATGACACTCAATAAAGAGATCGTCTGGAGCTACGATGCATCACGCATGAATGGCAATGAAGGCAAGCACGTGGAGGTTCATGCCTTCCAACGCCTCGCCGATGGTTACACCATGATTGCAGAAAGTGGCACCGCTCGCATTCTTGAAGTCGACCGCATAGGGCGCATTCATAAAGAGATTCCACTGAAGGTGGACAACCCGAGTGCGCATTCCGACACCAGGCGGGTGCGAAGACTTGAGAACGGTCACTACCTTGTGTCCCACGAGAGTGATGGAGTCGTGCGCGAGTATAGCAGCGAAGGCAAAGTCGTGTGGGAATTTGATGTGCCCCTGTTCGGTAGAGAGCGTAAACCCGGCCATGGCCTTGAGGCCTTCGGCGACAAAACGTTCGCCGCGATCAAAGGTTTCAATGGCAACTACCTCATTTCCACCGGCAATGGTCACAGCGTTCTAGAGGTGACACCGTCCAGGGAAATTGTGTGGAAGTTGGAGCAGAATGAGATCGAAGGAATCACGCTGGGGTGGGTCACCAGTTTGCAGGAATTGCCCAATGGCAATCTGGTCATCGGCAACTGCCACGCCACCAAGGAAAATCCGCAAATCATCGAGATCAACCGTGACAAAAAACTGGTGTGGAAATTCTCCGACTGGAACCACTTCGGGGACAACATGCCGATATCTGTGGTGATCGACGACCATGCTGCGGCGGCACTTCTCGCCGAGCTGAAAAGCGTAGGAATCTGAATCGCTGCCACTGCTTTTACCATGCTATTTCCGATCTCGGACGATAATCGAGGAATCTCCAGCCCGGCGCTGGTGACATGGGTATTCCTTGGTGCCAATATTCTCGTATTCCTCTACCAGCTGTCGAATCCCGCATTCACGTACGGCTGGAGCGTGGTGCCCGCAGAGATCGTCAACGGTATTGACTTTATTGAGCCAGTGCTCATTTCTGTTGGCCGCGAATCTCTGCCGGTTCCACAGGAACCCGGGCCGACGCCGATTTATCTGACACTGATTTCTTCAATGTTCATGCACGGCGGTTGGGGCCACATCGGCGGCAACATGCTTTACCTGTGGATCTTCGGTGACAATGTCGAACACCGCTTTGGCCACGTGCGCTTCATCATCTTTTATCTCGTCAGTGGACTGGTAGCCTCCGTCGCACAGATCGCCACAGATCCGCAAAGCGTCATCCCCAACCTCGGCGCATCCGGCGCCATCGCTGGCGTCCTCGGTGCCTACATCGTCCTCTTCCCGCACAACCGGGTGAACGCGATCTTCTTCTATCAGATCATTTCAATCCCAGCGTTAATCGTCCTCGGAATGTGGGCGGTCACCCAACTCATCAGCGGCTATGGCTCCATCGCCGTCACCGAACAGACCGGCGGCGTCGCCTACATGGCACACGTCGGCGGCTTTGTGGCAGGAGTCGTCATGGGCTTCATCTGCAGGTTCACCATGAAGGAAGAGCCGGACTCCATTCTCTTCCGGCAGTATCGGGATGATGATAAGAGCAGGCGCTTGTGGTAGAAGTGGTGAAAGTGACCCCACCACCGATTTCCAGAGCGCCAAGGCTATGTCTGAGAAGCGATCAGCTCAGCCACCGCTCAAACTTGGTGATCAATGAAGGGAGGCTTCACTCCGTCTCCTATTGAATAGTTTCCGCTAATCCCTCAAGTCCAATCAACCATTCATTGAAACGGCAGCACTCCTCTCGAATCGTGTCCAATCCGATCTCAAGCGCTGCCAGGCTTCCATGGAGCGGCTTGTCATAGCGCGGCATCAGTTTGAGCAGCCGCTTACTCGGTGCAGTAATACGGCTGTCGTTGATCTCTTCGGGCGAACGAAATTCTGAGCGGATCATCTTAAAGTCCGGTTCCAACCCAGCCTCCCCCAGCCCCCGTGCCAGTTTTTCAGGATCGCTGAACAGCAGTCCCTCGAACTCATACATTTGGACATAGGGAATGAAATGCCTGAGCGCGTCGTCTCCGACCGCTTTTCTGACAGCATTCAAGAGTTCGGTCTCAACTTTCCTGGCCTTCTCTCCGAAGTCGTTTAAACTGTCAGCATTATCCTTCCCAGGGAACCCTGCATCCAGACCATAGAAATCAAAGAATGTCGTACAGTAAGCATTTGGGTCGCCTTTCAAGCGCAGTTTGATGTCACTAATCATTCGATGGGTTGTAACGGCACCACCTTTCTTTCCCGGCCTTCCTACCAGTGATGCTGTGGGGTAAACTTCGAGGCGGGCCAAATGGGGGGCCAACATCTCGTTTACGAACGTTTCCTCGGTCTGCCCTTCGCAAATGATATGCACACGTGTCATTGTCCTGGCCTCCCCCCGAGGATGTTCTTCTCCCACAGCTCGCCCAACGTGTATTCTTTTAACCATTGGGTAAGCTTATCTTCGTCCACTCTGTGCACGACACTTGCCCCTCCTTTGCGGTCCACGATAATCAAATCCTCGGCATCAAACTCATTCAGCAACGTGACACTCTGTGTGGAAACTATGACCTGCCTCTCCTTGCTCGCAGAGCGGATCAGTGAGGCGAGAATCTTAATTGCGTAGGGATGGAGCCCCAACTCCGGTTCATCAACAATCATTGTCTCAGGCTTGAATTCCTCGGCCTGAAGAAATACCGTCGCCAGACAGATGAAGCGCAATGTCCCATCCGAAAGCTGATGGGCTTTAAACGGCTCGTCGCCACCAGACTCAGACCACTCTAGTTCGATCTGATCGTCGTTGCTGATACTTTTTCTCAGCAGAAAGTCTCCGAAAAAAGGTGCCACCAGTCGAATCGTTTTCACAATCTGCTCATAAGAGTCCAGATGATAATTCTTCAAGCGAAAGAGGAAGGCCGCCAGGTTGCGGGCATCCGGGCGTAGATAAAGATTGTCGCTTATGGAATGGAGTTGCTTTACTGACGCCGACTCGCTCGTGTCGTGGAAGTGATAGACGCGCCAGTTGCGCATCACAGGCACGGTAAACTTGTAAATCCCACTCCATTTACCGTGCTTGTACTGCTCAGTCGCAGTTTCGAAATGCCCAGATCCCAGCCTGCAATCCCCCTTCACGTTCCACCAGAAAATCTCATCCGCAAACATCAGGCGATTGTCTGTTGTTGGCTCGAGCGCAATCTTGTATCCATTGTCGCCGAAGTACACTTCCGCTCTCAATTGTTCGGTCTGCTTCCGGCCAAAGTGAAGAAAGGCATCGGGACCACCCCCCTTGCTGACAAAGCGCTGGAGGTTCCCCTTCAGCAGTTGCTGGATCAGTTTAAAGAAGCCGATGAAATTCGACTTGCCCGCGCCGTTCGGGCCGATGAGGACATTCAGCTCTCTCAGCTCCAATTCGCATTCGCGAATTGATTTGTAGCCGCTCAAGTGGATGCGGGAGAGTTGGTTGGAATTCATAGTGCGTCACCTTCTACCGCGCCAAGAGTGACCTGTCCATTCATCAGTCACGGCATCACGGCATCGCTCAGGTCATGTAGGCTACGGCACCTGCTTATCGATAAACACCTGGTGCCAAAGCTCAAGGATCACCAGTGAGATCACCTGTTTGAGGTAAACAAACTCGCGCGTTTCCATTTTCTTCACCAGTGCATCTACTTTGTCTGGGTTGAAGTAGCCGCGGTTCAGGATCCGGTCGCGGTTCAGGGTTTCGCGGATGAGCGCGGAGATTTGCGGATGCTCGAAGAAGAATTCCATCGGCAGGAAGAAGGGATTCTTCGGGCGATTGACGACTGCGGGTGGCAGGAGCTTCGCAGCGAGGCGGCGTTCGATGATTTTGTCCTTGAGGAAGCGCGCTTTGATGCGCGGCGGCATGCGGAAACCTTCTTCGATCAGGGTGTGATCGAGGAATGGCAGGCGAATCTCCAGGGAGTGCGCCATGGTGTTCTTGTCCTGGCGGATGATCGCCCAGTCCTGCAGCCACTCATCGTACTGGATCTTGAGAAGTCGGTCGAGGAACTTGCCGCCTTCGTCGCGCACTTTGGGAATCCAGTCGTCGTTCGCTTGTGCCGCGAATTCCTCTGAATAAATGCTGCGGCGCTCATCGATGTCCCACAGGGTTTTGAGGGCGGTGTAATTTTGAAATAGATTCCGCCCGCGGTAGTGGCGCAGAAAGCTGACCAGGCGCGCTTTTCCACGCTCACCCAGATAGGCCGGGAACTCGAACATCTTGTTGAGAAGTCCCACGGGAATGGCATTCAACATGGGAACGACGCCATGTTGATGCAGCGCGTCCGGCATAAAGCGCATGTAGTTCTCCACCAACTGCATGACTTTGTGAAATGAATAGCCGGCGTACACTTCGTCAGCGCCCTCGCCGCTCAGCACAACCTTGAACTGCGATGAGGCTGCTTCTGCCAGCTTATAGAATGCGATGATCAGGGCATCGCCAACCGGGCGATCCATGTGCCAGATGACCTTGCGCAACAGATCGAAATCCTGCGGCAGGCAGTGCACTTCCTGGTGGTTTGTGCCGAGGAATTTCGCCGTCTCTGCCGCATCCTTCGTTTCATCGATTGGAGAGTCGAAGCCGATGGAAAAGGTGTTAATGCTCGGATTGAACTTCGTCATCGCGGCAACGATGACGCTGGAATCGACGCCGCCACTGAGATAAGCGGCCACCGGCACATCACTGCGCATCGTCAGTCGCACGGCATCCATCAATTTTGCCTCAATCTGCTCAAGGTAAAAATCGTCCGACTGGTAGTCGTCCCCTTCCGTCAGCTGGATGTCCCAGTAGCGCCGAATTTCTGGTGCTTGGCCTCTCTTCACTCGCATGCAGTGCGCGGCTGGCAGGGTGTGGATGTCCTTGAACATCGTCGCCGGCTCCGGCACGTAACGCAGGCCCAGATAGGCATCGAGCGCACGCGTGTTGCACGCGCGGGGAGCATACTGGGACTCGAGGATCGCCTTCACTTCAGAAGCGAATATCAGGCGACCGCCTTCCCGCCAGTAATAGAGCGGTTTCTGCCCACAGCGGTCGCGTGCAAGGAAAATCTCGTCCTTGCGGCGATCATAAAGTGCGAACGCAAACATCCCATTGAAGCGCTGCAGACAGTCCTCGCCCCACTCCTCGTAGGCGTGCACGATGACCTCTGTATCGGAGTGTGTGCGGAAAATGTGTCCCTTGGACTTCAGTTCTTCAGCAAGCTCCACGTAGTTGTAGATTTCGCCGTTGTAGCAGACCACGAGCGAATCATCTTCGTTGTAAATCGGCTGCCAGCCTGTTTCCAGATCAATGATGCTGAGCCGCCGCATACCCATACTGAACCCGGGCACATTGAAGAATCCTTCACCGTCCGGCCCACGGTGCACAAGAATCCGGGCCATGCGTTCCAGCAGGCCCGGCTCGTCAAAACCAGAAAATCCGAATATTGCGCACATATTGAGGACAGGCGCGCACCATCCCAGATTCCGGGGAACATTCAATCATTGGTTCCACAGCAGAAAGATCGATCTGAAAACTCCACAAGACAAATTGTCGCTCGGCGGCGACATAACGTCATGAAGAAGACGTTTCCCCTTGAAAAACCACCCCACAAGCCGCCGCGGGTGGTCGAAAGCATCAAGCACGAAGTCCGCAAGTACCTGAAACGTGAACGCCGGAAAGCATTGCCCGAAGGCGTGGATTTCTGGGATTTCAGCTGCAGGACAGGGCCAAGTCCAGAACTGGCCGCAGTCACACACATCGAAGAAATCACCACAGCGATCGATCGCGCCGCAGCGAGCGCCTGGCCGACGATCTTCATCGAAATCGTCTCCAAGCCTGGGCACCGGGTCGCAAAGAAAAAATCAGGCGCGCCCAAAAGCTGACGAACGAAGTGGATCGCTTAACGTCGATCAGAGCAGATGGCCGACGCGCAGCAACAACGGTAACAGCGGGATCTTGAAGCCCTTCAGCACGTAAGGCCGCTCACTCATCTATTCGAGGAGTCATTCAATTTACAGAACTTCCTCAGGCTTCGCGCCCTTTGTGTCTTCGCGGTTAAGGAACGATTGGGGCATAGTCCAGACGGGTCGGCTTCCCAGGCCATAGTCGCTGGTCATCGGTTTACCATTTCGAAACGAACCTTTTCGCCAATCCGATCAGGGGCGCTGCAGAATGGAGAGTAGGGCGCAGATGGAGGTGAATAAATTTCGCGTGACCTTCGGAGGGTGGGTCTATAAGGCTAGCCTGG
>JAQCER010000223.1 GCA_027618625.1 Verrucomicrobiota bacterium | reverse complement strand
GATACGAGCTGCAGTGATCCCATTTCGATACGGCAAGAATTTTTTGATATTAGCATTGGATTCTTCCGAAACCCCCCGCCATAGATAACGCAATGAGTGATAAAAAATATGACGTGTTCGGAGTAGGCAATGCGCTGGTTGACATTCTGGCGACAGTCGAGGACTCCGCGATCGATGTGCTTGAGCAGAAAAAAGGCGGCATGGCGCTGATGGATTCGGAGCAGCAATCCAAAGTGCTGCGGTACCTTGAAGATCATTCGCTGAAGCTTGCATCAGGTGGATCCGCAGCAAACACCCTGGTCGCCGTCGCCCATAGCGGTGGCACTGGCGTCTACGCCGGCAAAGTCGCTCACGACACTCACGGCGAGTTTTACAAGAAGGACATGGAGGCCGCAGGCGTCGATTTTTACGTTCCACTCACTCCAGAGGCAGGCCTGCCGACTGGAACCAGCGTGATCCTGACCACACCCGATACCGAGCGCACCATGTGCACCCACCTTGGGATCTCGTCCACGTTGAGCAAAGATGATATCGATCTTGAGATCCTCGCCCAGGCCTCTTACTGTTACGTCGAAGGCTATCTCTGGACTGGCGACGATTCCCGTGCCGCGTGCATCAAGGCATTCGAGGAATCGAACAAACGCGGCGTGAAGACGGCATTCACGCTGTCGGACATGTTCCTCGTCGATCTCTTCGCCGATGACTTCCGCACGATCTTGAAAGAGCACTGCGACATAGTCTTCTGCAACGCAGACGAGGCGAAACACTTTTTCAAGAAGAGGAGTGTCACCGAGTGCGCGCACGATCTTGGTCAGCTCTGCCCGCTCGCATTCATCACCAATGGCAATGACGGCAGTTTCGTCATCGAGAATGGCCACACATCGCACATCGAAGGATTTTCCGTCAAAGCAGTCGACACCGTTGGCGCTGGCGACGCCTTCGCCGGAGCCGTTCTCTATGGTTTGACGCACGGCATGGCCACCACCACCGCCGCCAAGTGGGGCAACTACTTTGCTTCCCGCATCGTATCCCGCTTCGGCCCGCGCCTTGACGGATCCATGGCCGACAAGGTCAGCGAGATCGTTGGCTGAACACGAACCCAAGGGTTGCTGCTCTTCCTCTTCCTCTTCCTCTTCCTCTTCCTTACTTGAGCGCTCCCATCGATAATGACATAATGACGGCTAAACGTTGGCCTTGTACCACTCCAGAGCCAGCGCCAGACCATCGTCGACCGAGTGAGTGGGCTCGTAGCCGAGCAGTTCGGTTGCCTTGGAAATGTCTGCCAGCGAGTGCCTGACATCGCCGGGACGGAAGTCGGCGTAGAGCGGTTCCTGATTGGGAATCGACGGATCGATCTTTCTGAGCCCATCGAGGATGGAACGGAAAAGTTCGTTAAGTGTGGTGCGATCGCCGACGGCGATGTTGTAGACTTGGCTGGTGGCCTTTTCGTCCTGCGTGGTTGCGGCGAGGAGGTTCGCTTGCACGACGTTTTTGATGTAGCAAAAGTCGCGGCTGGTTTCTCCGTCGCCGTTGATGGTGATGGTATCGCCTCGGAGCAGGGCGGCGACCCACTTTGGAATGACTGCGGCATAGGCGCCATCGGGATCTTGCCGCGGGCCGAAGACATTGAAGTAGCGCAGACCGATGGTGCGAAATCCGTAGGTCAGGGAGAAGACGTCTGCGTAGATTTCGTTGACTTTCTTCGTCGCTGCGTAGGGCGATAACACGTTGCCGATTCGATCTTCCACTTTCGGCAAATCCGGATGATCGCCGTAGACTGAGCTGCTGCTGGCCCAGGCAAAGCCGTTCACTTTTGCATCCCGGCCTGCGATGAGCATGTTGAGAAAGCCATCCACATTCGCCGAATGTGAGGAAACGGGATCATTGATTGATCGCGGGACGGAGCCAAGCGCCGCCTGGTGCAGAACGTAGTCGATGCCATCACAGGCGGCCTTGCAGGTGTCCTTGTCGCGGGTGTCGCCTTCGATAAAACGGAAGCCTTGCCATTGCTCGCTGGTTACGCTCGACTCGATGAGGTCGAGGTTGTGCCGGTGGCCGGTGGCGAAGTTGTCCAGTCCGACGACTTTCTGGTTCAACTGGAGCAGCGCTTCCACCAGGTTTGAGCCGATGAATCCTGCGGCACCTGTGACGAGCCATGATGCCGGTGACTTCTGAAGCCGAGTGCAAAGTTCGTCGAATGCACTCATGATTTCCAAAGCTGTCCTGCGGCCAATCGAACGCCTTTCATTGCGTTTCGAGTGTCCACGATCAGCGGCGCCCACCTGCCGAGTTCTTCATAGTTGATCCGATTGTGGTGAGTAGCGATGATCACTACATCGAAGGAAGAAATGTTCGTTTCGGTCCATTCCTCGCACAGCGTTCCTGCCCAGTGGGGATGCTCCCGGTTGGGGCGAATGACAGGGACGTGCGGATCGTAGTAGGCCATCTCACCGCCCCGGTCTTTCAAGAGATCCAGCAAACGATAACTGGGAGACTCGCGCTCGTCGTCGACGTTCGGTTTGTACGCCAGGCCGATGACCAGGATGCGGCTGCCGTTGACCGGTTTCTTCTGCGAGTTCAATGCGGCTATCGTTTGTTCCACCACATACATCGGCATGGAAGTGTTCACTTCGCCAGCAAGTTCGATGAAGCGCGTGTTTTGATCGAACTCGCGCGCCTTCCATGTGAGGTAGAATGGATCGATCGGAATGCAATGTCCGCCAAGCCCGGGCCCGGGATAGAATGCCATGTATCCGAACGGCTTGGTCTTCGCGGCTTCGATCACTTCCCAGACGTCGATGTCCATGGCTGCGTAAACCGTCTTCAGCTCATTGACCAAGGCAATGTTGACACTGCGGAAAATGTTTTCAAGAAGCTTGGTGGCCTCGGCTGCACGGCATGAGGACACGGGAATCAGCGTCTTGATTGCGTGGCTGTAAACGGCTGTCGCTTTTTCCAGACAGGCTGGAGTCAGGCCGCCGATGACTTTTGGAATGATCTCGACCTTGCTGTCGGGATTGCCTGGATCTTCCCGCTCGGGGGAGTAGGCGAGGTGGAAATCCACACCAGCAGTGAGCCCTGATCCTTTCTCAAGAACCTCACGCAGTTCACAGTCCGTTGTGCCCGGGTAGGTGGTGGATTCGAGAACCACCACAATGCCCTTTGGTAAGTGCGGCGCGATCGCTTCTCCCGATTTTAAAACGTAGGAAATATCGGGATCGCGGTTTTTGCTCAGCGGTGTGGGAACGGCAATCAGGACGGCATCGACACCGGCCACATCGGAAAAATCTGAACTCGCAGAGAAGCGCCCGGCGCCGACCTGCTCGGCAACGGCTGCACTCGGAATGTGCTCAATGTAACTGGTGCCAGCATTCAGTGCATCGACCTTGTTCTGGTCGACATCGAGGCCTATGACCTCCACTCCCTTGCGGGCAAATTGCAGCCCGAGGGGAAGTCCAACGTAGCCAAGCCCAATAATCGCGATTTTCATAGTGTCCGTTTTCTAACACCTTTCGGATCTTTCGCAACAGCCCAGTCACCGAACTTCCCAGTCAGCCAGTCGGCAACTGGCTACAGTGGGCTAAAATTCGGAATAATCTGCGGCAAATGCAGATCGCGAGTTGTGTCCAGGCTGAGAATGTGGACAGGATACAGGGGCCAATGGATGATTTTTTCGCTACTCCTGATTCTGACAAAAAGGCGGCCGCCTCGGTGGTCGATGCGGACCCTCGTGGCGACACCCGTCGAACCATGCCGCTGGCAGCGCGCATGCGCCCGCGCTCGCTGGATGAGTACGTTGGGCAGGAGCACATTCTGGCGGAAGGAAAACTATTGCGTCGGGCGATCGATGCGGATCGCTTTTCGTCGTTGATTTTTTACGGGCCACCCGGCGTCGGCAAGACCAGTCTCGCGGAGATCATTTCGAAGCGCACGGCGTCGCGATTCATCAATCTCAGTGGAGTCGAGAGCAATGTGGCTGACATCAGGAGGGAAGTGGAAGCGGCGGGGTCGATGCTTCGATTGCGCTCACTCACCACGACTTTGTTTGTCGATGAAATCCACCGATTCAACAAGTCGCAGCAGGACGTGTTGCTGCCGCACATCGAGCGGGGGACGGTTCGCTTCATTGGAGCAACGACGCACAATCCGTTTTTCTATGTGAACAGTCCGTTGGTTTCGCGGTCGCAGGTTTTCCAATTGGAGGAGCTCAGCGAGGCAGCAGTGCGGACGCTGATCACGAATACACTCAAGGATGCTGAACGCGGGCTTGGCCACTTGAAGATCGAGATGACAGAGGAAGCGGCGGCGCACCTGGCACGGTTGTGCGATGGCGATGCCCGGAAATGTCTGGTGGCCCTGGAGCTTGCCGCAACGACGACGCCTGCCGATGAACACGGTATCATCCATATTGATGTCAATGTTGCTGCGGAGTCGATTCAGCGCAAGACAGTCGTTTACGATGGTGACGGTGACGCGCACTACGATACGATCAGCGCATTCATCAAAAGTATTCGCGGCTCTGATCCCGATGCCGCCGTCTACTGGTTGGCGAAGATGCTCTATGCAGGCGAAGATTTTCGCTTCATCGCGCGCCGGATTGTCATCGCTGCCAGTGAAGACGTGGGCCTGGCGGATTCGAATGCCCTGAACGTGGCGCTCGCAGCGCAGCAGGCGGCCGAATTTGTAGGAATGCCAGAGGCGCGCATTCCGCTGGCCCATGCCACCGTGTATCTGGCCACCGCACCCAAAAGCAATTCAGCCTATGCCGCGCTGAACGCGGCAACGTCCGACATCGCAGACGGGCGCACGCTGGCAGTTCCGAAATACTTGCGCGATGGACACAACAGGAGTTCGGCACAACTTGGATCCGGCAAGGGGTATCTCTACGCGCACGACTTCGAGGACAACTATGTTCCCCAAGCCTACCTGCCAGAAGGTCGCCGCTACTACACGCCAACCGACAACGGTCACGAAAAGCGCATCCGCGAGCGGCTTGAGTACCTGCGGGCCAAGTTCGACGCAGCCCGCAAAGATGCTGATCCGTGATTCATTCACGCTGATGCGATTTTGTATCGCAAGTCGAACATCAACGTTAGCACTCAGTTTAAAGAACTAATAAAGTGTCTGACACTTTACATCACTAGTAGTCCCCCAACTGTGATGAGTATTGGTATCTTTGTCACGGTTAGTAACGGGCCGAGTCCGGCGAAAAATGTGATTGAGGAGATCGCCGCGTTGAGAGCGCCCTGGGTTCCGGCGGTCACCGAGAGTGACGCTGGAGCCGCTTTAGCAAACTCAGACGTGAGTGTGGCAGCCAAGACAGTGCGGGCAGGGCCACGTCCCAACGCTTAAGGAGAGAAGATAACTTCTCCAACGCGCGATCCGCATGCCGTTGGGCAGATGAGCTTGAACTTGAAATGCCCAATCGATCGGCAATCTCTCGGATCGACAGATCCTCAAAGAACCGTAGCAATACCAGCTCTCGATCCCGAGCATCGATGTCAAAAATGGGAGTTCAAGCGCGTATCAAGAGTCACTTCTACCACGTTGTCCTCAGGTGATCGGCCCACATACAAATAATCGAAAACAGCTTCTCCGCCCCCGCTCACGGTGACTTGTCCGACGCCGTTTTCGCCCACAACGAGAAGGTTGGGTGCGCTGCGGGTGATGTGTGCAAAATAGTCCAGCACGCTGGCATTCGCACCCTGCACGGTGAGTATTCCCCGCGATACTGGTTCCGCGCCCAGCGTCATCGTAGTGCCACCGCCGAGTTCCAGGCCGGCATCTTGCACCGCCACGGTCCCTGTGCCCCGTTTACCCACGATCCAGTCCATGCCCCCCTCCAGCTCGGATCCGGAATACAAGCCGACTAGCCCGGTGCTGTCCGTCTGCTCCGCAATGGTCACCTTGGGGGCCTCGCCCTTGGCGCCATCGCGCAGGAGGAGAATCCCATCGCCGGCCCCGCCGATCACGACCGGATCGGAGAATTTTCCCATCGCGCCGAAAGAAGTTCGACTGTTCCGCGGTGGTGCTCCTGCGATCCCAGGATGGCGCTTTTCGCGGCGATGCCTCCGCCGTTTTGAAATCTTGCCTGCGAATCGATGATCGCCTGCCCATCCACCAGCAGGCTGCCCGCGTTCAGGTCGACGGCAATTTGTAGACCCGCGCCGCCGGGCTGAAGGTCCGCCGAACCGCAGTGAATCAAGGCGAGGTTGCCCCGCAGGGTCGCTCCTTTTTTCACCAGCGAGCCGGCTACGTCCAACCGGGCGGATCCGCCCGCGTCGCCTTCCAGCACGATTTCAGTGGAATTCTCCAGTTCCATCTCGGTCGCCGCGACTCGACTGGGTCCGGATATTATCAAGACCGGACCGGAGATTCCGCGGGCCGTCAGCTTGCCGTTGACCGACCACATTGCG
>JAQCER010000222.1 GCA_027618625.1 Verrucomicrobiota bacterium | reverse complement strand
CGATGATTGTGATCTGGGCTGGATGGGTGAGTTTGATCTGTAGCTTGCCTTTGTATTCGTTGATGTATCCCGTGACCTCGACGTTTTTGTCCAGCAGGGTGTCGGCTGGAAGACCGTCGGGGAAATTCGGGTACTCGGATTCGAAACAGACGAGCATGAATTTGTCGCCATCGAAGTTGAGGAAATTGGCGCCACCGTCCCATTTCTTTGTGCGCTTGATGGTGCCGAAGACGGTAACTTTCTTGCCCAGGTTCTCGCGAATGGCCTTTTCATCTTTGGTATCGACCCGGGTGTAGGTTTTCTGCTCGTCTGTCGCTTCCTGCAGTTCCTCCTGCGCGTGGAGTGAAGCCATGGGCAGGGCGAGCATAAAGGCGAGGGTGAAACTGAGGAAGACCGAGTATTTGGGCATGGCGGCAGTATATCAGCCTTGCAGAGAGAGATGCAAATCTTCTGCGCCCTTTTGTTCCATTCGTTCGCCAGGGCAGCCCGAGCTGCCTGGTGACGTGCCGAATGCCTGCTGAAGACGGCAGCTGAACATCGGACGGAACATCGCTTCCAACGATTACAAACGGGGTGGGTTTTTGGAACGGACTTGCATGTGACTCGCGGGCAGCGACCGACGTCTTATCTTCGCCTCCATTCCATTTACATAAGAATTGAACACTCTCACGCTTCCCACTGCGGTTGCTGCCTTCCGTGCCGCAAAGAACATTGAGCACCTCAACCCAACTCCAGCCGACGCCCTGGAGCTGGTAGTCGACACGGACATTTCGTTCGAAGGATCGTCAGAGCGCCACTGGCTGGTAAGTGGAGCGGAGACACTGTCGGTCGTTCGCGACCACGACCATGAGGTGCTGCGTTCGATCGAGTGGGCCGAGATCGAGTCGGCGCGCACCATTTCGTGTGTTGGCTGCGGGCTGCTCCAGGTGCGGATCCACGGGCAATGGTCGGACTTGCTTCGGTTTTCCAACGCCCTGTCCGAGCGCTTCCACAAGGTCTCGCGTCGGCTGGACCGGCGCTGCGAGCGTGCCCGCGCTTCCGACGAGAGCGACGGTGGAGCCGAGTCCCTGCCCTTCGCAGTGATCGAAAACGTGGCCGACGAGCCGCTCGATCCGCCGCGCTGCCCGACCTGCGATCTGCGCCTGGCCAAGCACCAGGAATCCTGCCCGCGCTGCCTGCAGAAGGGCCAGATTCTCGCCCGCGTCTGGGAATTGCTGAAGCCACACTGGCGCGGCAGCCTCGGAGTGGTGGCGCTGACGGTGCTCGGCATCGCGGCGGAACTTCTGCCGCCGAAGCTCCAGCAATACATGGTCGACCACATTCTCGTCGGCAAGGTCGCGGCAGATGTCGACGTGCACCAGGCGCTGCTGTTCGTCGTGCTCGCTCTGGCGATCTCGCGCGTGCTCCTGTCTTTCGTTGGCATCGTCAAGGGACGGCTTTCATCGATCATCGGTTCGGGAATCACCTGCAACCTCCGGAAGAAAATGGTAGGCAAGCTCCAGGGCATGGCCGTTTCCTACTACGACCGGCACGAGGTTGGTTCCCTCATCAGCCGCGTGGCGCACGACAGCGAAGTGCTCCACGGCCTTATGCACCAGATCACCGGTGGCTTCCTGCTCCAGATCGGCCAGCTCGTCGGTGTGGGCGCGATGCTCGTCTGGCTCAATCCGAAGCTCGCTTTGTTTACGCTCATTCCCGTGCCGCTGGTGTTCCTTGGCTCGTGGATCTTCTGGAGAAAAGTTTACCCGCGCTACTACCGGCTGTGGGACGCATCGTCCAAGCAGATGGCAGCGCTCAGCGGGATGCTCTCGGGCATCCGTGTGGTCAAGGCCTTTGCCCAGGAGGATCGTGAAGAGAAGCGCTTCAGCAATGCCGCCGAGCACCTCCGCGACTGGCGCGTCTGGGTCGAGCACGCCAACGCCCGCTACTCCGCAGCCATGCAGATCGTCTTCAGCCTCGGCGGCCTCATCGTCTGGTATGTCGGCGGCCGCGACGTCATCGGTACGGAAATGACGCTCGGGCAGCTCATCGCCTTCCTCGCCTACCTGGCCATGTTCTACGCTCCGCTCGGTGCCCTTTCGAATTTCACCACCTGGCTCACCAGTTTCCTCTCCGGCAGCAAGCGCGTGCTCGAAGTGCTTGATGCCCCACTCTCCATCATGGATCCAGAAAAGCCAGTCGCCTGGGGCGAACCGAAGGGCGAACTCGTCTTCGACCGCGTCACCTTCGGCTACGACCCAAACCAGCCGGTGCTTAAGGACATCGCCTTCACCGTCAAGCCAGGGGAGATGGTCGGAATCGTCGGGCGCAGCGGCTCCGGCAAAACCACGATGGTGAACTTGCTGGGGCGCTTTTACGATCCACAGGAAGGATCAGTGCGTATCGACGGCATCGACGTGCGCGATCTCTCGCTCCAGGAACTGCGCCGCCACGTCGGCGTCGTCTTCCAGGATTCGTTCCTCTTCCGCGGCACCATCTGGAAAAACCTCTCCTACGGTCGACCCGATACGGAGGTCAATGAGGGCCTTGCCAAGGCCAAGGCTTCCGGTGCGCACGATTTCATCTGCAACAAGACGCTGGCCTACGAAACGCTGCTTGGGGAGCATGGCTCCGGCCTTTCCGGCGGGGAAAAGCAGCGCCTCTCGATCGCACGCACCCTGCTCTACGATCCGAAGATCCTCATCCTCGACGAGGCGACGAGCAACATCGACGCCGAGTCCGAGAAGAGCATCCAGGAAGCGCTGGAAGTGCTGGTCAAGGGCCGCACCACCGTGGCCATCGCGCACCGACTCTCCACCCTGCGCAACGCCGACCGCATCCTTGTCTTCGACCGCGGACGGCTCATCGAGGAAGGCAGCCACGCAGAACTTCTCCAGAAGGACGGCACCTACGCCCGCCTCGTCCGCATCCAGACTCAGGTCTCCAAGGATCCGAACGTCGACAAACTTCTCGGCTTCGAAGGAAAGCCGGGGGCCGCAACTGCGACCGATACGGAATCCAAGACCGACACAACCACTAATACCGACGTCCTTACCGGGAAAGAAACCGAATCTGATGCGGCCAAGCCTTCCACCGGCGCCAGCCGGGAAATCCGTTGGCTCGACCCAACGATCGACTGCTTCATCGAGATCGACGGCGAACTCTGCCTGGTCGTGCCCGAAAAGGACGAGCCGATTCGCGTCTTTCCCGTGCGCACCTTCCCCGCGTCCCAACCCTGGAGCTACCTCAGTCTCCGCACCTGGAGCAAGGACGGCGACGACGCGGAACTCGGCATGATCCGCGAACTCCAGGACTGGCCGGAGGCCACGCGTGCATACATTCGTGCCGCGCTCCGGCGACGCTACCTGCTCCGGCCCGTCCACCGCGTCCATTCCGCCGAACTCGCCCACGGATACCTCCAATTCGACATCGACACCGACGGTGGGCGCTCGCGCTTTACCCTGCGCTGGAGCGGCGAGAACGCCGCCGACTTCGGCGAAAAGGGCAAGCTCCTCGTAGACACCGAGGGCAACCGCTGGGTGGTTGAGGACGTCGAAGCCCTCCCCGCACCCGACCGCGAACGCTTTGTCCAGCACATCTACTGGTGAGATCTCCGTCTGCGCTACTCGTGCGGCAGCACGGCGACACCTTTGGCGATCAGAGCCACCATGTCCGGCTTGCCATCGGCAGTGGCAAGGGCGTCGAGAACTGTTCGCTCCACGTGTTGTTGGCGGCTGAAGGTCATCACGCTCCACCGCCATCAACCCATTTCCACAGGATATCGCAAACGCACAGATTCCGCTTTAGTAATTCATGGAATTTACCTATCAGCCTGGTAGTATCCTTGCAGCCAACGGGCACCCTGAGGAGGAATGCTGCTGCTGGGCGAGGGGGCTGGAACCAACGAAAACACGAAACCGATCGGGTTCCTTCCGGGGCGAGCTCCTTGCGTATAGCGACCTTCTCCCCAGAACCCGCCAAGGACATCGACGTCGAACACTTCGATTTTTCCGTTCTGGATGGAAATCTGTCCCAGAGCTTTCCCTTCGAATCCCCTGCTGCCGTCTGCAGTTTCAAGATGGACATTTCCCGCGACGCCCAGATGCCCGCTTTTTCCTGAGGGAGTGCACTTCCAGTCTATTGCTCGAATCTCGCTCTTATCCCAATGCGGTGGCTCGCCTCGGGTGTTGTCGGCGAGGTGAAAACGTAGGATGCGCGCGAGCAATGGGGCAGGAATCTCAAAAGCCTCACCCGACTGAGCGTGCTTAGTCAGTGATTTCTCCAATGCGCCGATCTCATCCTTTTGAATCCAAAGGTGATCCACCGCCGCGCCGAAACCATTGTGGCGATAACTTTCGGCGTCCTCGCCGTCTGTCTTGCAGCGCTGCAATCCGCCGCTGCCATCGTCACGAAACTCAAGCACCCGCGTAAACACCCTCACTACTGCGCCACCTTCAGGAGGAACGCGGGCGTATTGCTCATCACTCGTTGCCTCGGATGGCAACGCATTTTCCAAAGGCACTCTCTTCTCGAACTTGGTCAGTGCCTCGTTGAGCATCGCGATGATGCGCTCGGGGCTGCGGTTGTAGTTGTACCCTAACAGGACACCATCCGCTGTAAAAACGTAGCGTCCCTGGCGAGTGGCCCCACCTTCCCCTTTTCGTGGCCCTTGATCGGCCACTTTTCGGAAAAAATCCCCTACCGCGTCCTCCTGCCTACGAAGGTAAAAATCATCCATTGCCAGTGGGATGAATCGCTCATTGATAAGCTTCTGCACTTCTTCATTGCCAAAAACGAACTCACGGTCCGCCACGCCATTGTTTCATGTGCAGCCGAGCGGATGCCCGTCCATTTCCCAAAGAAAAATCGGACGCCCCGCAGCCTGGGCCTTGGCGCGAGCCACGTCCAGATTCGTCTCCCAGGGAATGTCCTTCAGCCAGGTGATCTCGTCATCGGAAGGGATGACAAGCTCCCTGACCGAAGACATGTTGGCCGCCATGGTCAGCTCGGCTGCAGAACTCAGCGAGCTGACGCAATAGACGACTAACGGGACGAATCGCAGGAAGTGCATGGATCATGCTAGCCTAGCCTACCGATACCGATCCAGAAACCGTAAAAGACACTTCCTGGGCATGTCCTGGCATCCCTTTGGTGCCAACTCCTCTTCGCATTGGCTTTCGTGGCCGTCCACTGTCGCGGGACAATTGTCCGGATCAAGGTTCGTGCCCGTCTTGATGGTATAGCTGGCGCCTGCGCTTGACCGGAATTTGGCCTCCAGAGGCTCCTTGCCGTCGCGAGCTAATCAATTCACTTCGCAAATCTGCCAGAATCAGTCGGAGGAAGGCTGCTGAATACCCCCCCGTCCTTGGAAGCAGAATAGAAGCCAATCGCGGGCTTTCTTTGTAGGGGAATCCGCGCTTAGATTACCAGTTCCGTCGAGATCATGGCAAATCCCAGTCAGAAAAAAGACTCGCTGAAAGGCACCGTGGAACGCGTCACCTTCCATGACGAGGAGTCTGGCTACGCCGTATTGAAAGTGACCGTCAGCCAGCGCATGGAGCCGTTCACAGTGACCGGACGCGTGGCTGCGGTTCAACCGGGCGAAGGCATCGAGGCGACGGGAGAATGGATCAACAATCCTCAGTACGGACGCCAATTCAAAGCCACTGACATTCACACATCAGAACCCGATTCGATCGTCGGCATCGAACGATACCTTGGCAGCGGCTTGATCGAAGGCATCGGCCCTGCCTATGCGAAACGGCTGGTGAAAAAATTCGGCAAAGAGGTGTTCGACATTATCGATCACGCGTCTGCACGACTGGAGGAGGTCGACGGCATTGGCTCCAAACGTCGCAAAGAAATCAAGATCGCCTGGGAGAAGCAGAAGCGTGTGCGCGAAATCATGGTGTTCCTGCACGCGCATGGCTTGGGTACTGGTCGCGCCGTGCGCATCTATCAGGCTTACGGCGACGATTCGGTCCGCCTGATCGAAGAGAACCCGTACCGCCTGGCGGAGGATATCTATGGGATCGGGTTCAAGACTGCTGACACCATGGCTCAGAGCATGGGCATCGCGCCTGAGGCAGAAGAACGGATTCGCGCAGGTATTTTGCACCTGCTCAAAGCCGCAGCTGATGACGGCCACTGTTGCCTGCCGGTGAGCGTGCTTGTGGAGCGGGCGGTCACATTGCTCCAGGCTCAGCAAGATCGAGTTACCGAGGTGCTGTCGAAGATGACTGGGTGCGGCGACCTGATTGCCGAAACCATCGAGGGTGAGGCAGTGATATTTTCTCCTGCCCTGCACTACGCCGAAGCCCAGGTGGCCAAAAGACTGCGAGACCTCGCCAGTCGCCCTGCGGAACATCCTGACATAGACATCGAACGCGCAGTCGACTGGGCGGAGAAGCGCTCAAAAATCACCTTTGCAGCAAGCCAGAAGGAGGC
>JAQCER010000221.1 GCA_027618625.1 Verrucomicrobiota bacterium | reverse complement strand
CAAAGCGGCGAGCCCAGCGCGTGCTCCGCATGATGTGCAGGAGCGCACCGACCGGATACACTCGGAAGCCGAACAGCGAGTCGTGAATCCCCCACCACAGCGTTTCCACATTGGCCCACCAGTTGGAAATGCGGCGACCTTTTACGCGAACGGAAGGCGCTGAGGCATCGAACACTGGCTCGCCCAGCACCAGGGCATCTGGCCGCCGCTTTGCCTGAGCGACCATTCCGGCAATACGAGCCGCCGGATGCTGACCGTCGGCATCCATCGTGACCACGTGTGTGATCCCAGAACGCTCAGCCTGTTCGAGACCATGAAAAATTGCGGCTCCTTTTCCGGAATTCTTGTCGAGCACCATGACACGCAGTCGATCCTCCGGTTCACCAAGGCCCACGAGTGCCTGGGCACTGCCGTCCGTGCTGCCATCGATCACGACCCACACCGGCTGCCAGTAGTGAAGAGCCTCGACAACCGTGCGCTTCAGCAGCTCCGGCCCCGTGTTGAAACTGGGCATCAGCACCACACACTGCCCCATGGAGGTGGAGGCAGTGGTTGCAGTGGCAGCTCCGGAGTGTCGTTGGTCGGACATTCGTCCGAGTAATGCGCAGTTACGAGAAAGATGCAAGTAAGCGGTGAGGCTCTGATGCTCTCGCAAAGTGTGACCGTCCGTCTCGGCGGTCTTCTTCGCCAGTGCCTGAGTTTTCCATGGCTCGGTCAGATCCAATAGACGCATGCCGCCATCACAGCCACATTGAAAACCCACAGAGCCAAGGCGAACGGCAACTGCGCCTTGATCACGGCGTTTCGATCCTCCAGCTCCAGCAGAATCGCGGGCACCAGGTTAAAATTGGCAGCCATCGGTGTCACCAGCGTTCCACAGTAACCGCTCAGCATCCCCAGAGCAGCCATGAACGCCGCATTGCCGCCATGTTGCTCAACAATAAACGGCAAGCCAATGCCCAAAGTGATCACTGGAAAGGCCGCAAACGCATTGCCCATGATCACCGTGAAGAGCGTCATTCCTCCGCAATAGGCGATGACCGCGACGATCGGATATTTTGTCGGAATCGTTGCCTCCACCGCGCTGGCGATGACATCCCCAACTCCGGCCGCTGCAAAAATTCCTCCCAGCGCCGCCAGCATCTGCGGCAGAATCACTGCCCAGCTAATGTCCTGCAGAAGCCGTCCACCTTCTTCAAATGCCATCATCGGCCGCGCCCGGGTGATCCGCACTGCCATGCCCCAGGCGATTAGAGCAGCCAGTCCCAGCGCCACATGGGTTGCCTGATTCGCCGCTACCAACGGCTGTCCGCCGATCTTTGCAAATTTAAAAACGACCCCACCCACCACGATGATCACTGGAATGGCGAGCGTGGGATACAGCAGGCGGTTCCCCAGTTTCCGGGCGCTGATCTCGCGCTCTGCTGTTCGGTCAGGTTGCTTGCCGAGCCCCACCACTTGACCGGCAGCCGCCAGCGCAATCATGCCCGTCACCATCCAGCCAACGACCTGTGGAGGCACGTGCGTCCCCACTCCGAAACTGATTCCTAACAATAACCAAAATGCCGCAGTCCCCAACCTGCGCGACTGTTCCCTGCGAACAGCGATCTGCGCGGCGATGACGATCAGCACGCAGGCAGCGATTTGGTAAAATGGTTCAGCTGTCAGCATCTTTGTCGCCTTCCTCGTGCGCACGTTCGATTTCCCTGTCCAAAGCACGATAACGCCACCAGCCGATCCCGATTGCCGCAAATGCAGTGGGAACTCCTGACAACCCAAGCGCCCACACCGACACCGGATGCCCGGCTGCATCCAGCACACCTTTCATCAACAACACCGGCCCAACAGCGACGACGATATCGTCCGCGAAAAAATTACCCCAGTTCTCAGCCGCAGCAGCATGCCCGCGCAACTTGTCGCGCAGCGCCTTCGGCAAGGGTCTCCCGATGCGCAAGCGTGCCGCGCCTTCAGCCATAGGAACGATCAGCGGTCGAATCATCGAAGCGTGCCCGCCGATGTGCAGAGCCACAGTGCTGGTGGCCTCGCGCACGACTTGGTAAAGAAGGAAAATGCGGCCTGCCGTTGCCGCAGCAGCCTTCCGAATCATTGATGCAGCATGTTCCTGCAATCCGTAGTACTCCAGAATGCCAATCACCGGCACCAGCAGCACCACTGGCAAGGTCATGAACCGATTGTCGACAAACAACTTGCCTACTAACGCCATCAGCTCATTCCAGGAAATCCCGGACACTAACCCTGTCACCATTCCAGCGACGAACACGACCAGCAGCGTGTTCAGCCGGAGGCCAAAGCCAACGACGATGAGCACGATGCCAACGAGTTTGAGAAGATCCCCTGCAGACACAGGCCCAGAGATTGGTTGGTCTATCCCGCTCTGACCAGCCTTAAATGACCGCGCGGAACCGTGGCAGCCAGAGTTCGAAACAGGCGCCCCCTTCCGGGCGATTCCAAACTTCGACACGGCCGCCCCACATCTCCGCTGTCCTGCGACAGAAGTAGAGGCCAAGCCCGGATTGTCCTTTCCCACCAGCCCGCCCCTGCACGAACGGATCGAATATCGTCTCGACCTCTTCGGGATCAATCCCAGAGCCCTCGTCCTCGACGCGAACCATCGCAAAGCCGTCTTTCTCGTCGAAATGGATCATCACGGCAGCACCTTCCGGACTGTGGCGGATGGCGTTGAGCAAAAGGTTGTCGATCAACCTGCTGAGGTAGACCTTATCTCCCACCACTGGAAGCGGCGACGTGAAGAAGGGGCAGAGCGTCACCGATTTTTCCGCTGCAGACGACGCGCAAGCAGAGAGCACCTCTGCCGCGACAGCGACCAGATCTGGAGCCTCGGAGCCGTCGGCATTTGGCGACCGCATCTTCGCCATGTCGGCAGCGAACACTTCAGCGATCGAATTGACCAGACTGCGCTGCCTTTCGGTCTGGCGGATGGCTCGTTGAACCGCGGACTGCAGCTGCGGCTGATCGGCCAGCTGCCTGGCGATCTGTTCAAGATTCTTCAGCTCGTTCGCCAGTGGACTACCGAGGTCGTGCGTGATGCATTCGAGCAGGATCTGTTTCTTCTCCAGTTCCTTTTGCAAGTGTCGCCGGTCCAGGTTCAAGACGTGAACACTCTGCAGGTAAGCCTGCTCCCGTTTCAGCCTCTCGTCTGCTGGCTCGATCAACAGCACGGCTTTGCCAGATGCTGTTCGCAAAGCGCTGGCCTCGAAAAAACGTGGCGCTGTTTCGCTCGTTTCGTCGACGTCTGAACTCGCAGGCGATTCCTCCCAGAGGCCGGATCGAAGGACATTTTCGGAAGCGGGGCCATCCCAGAACTCCCGGGCCGCGCCATTCACAAAGTCCTCCAGAAATGGTGAATGCTCGAGCATTGATGTCTCCGCGCCAAGCCAGGTACCCAACCAATCCGGCGCTCTTCCGACGATCTCAAAGGATTCGTCCGAAACACCGTCTCCCGGGTTACGAACCAGGACAACGAGCCCGATTGAACGAATCCCTTCCGCCAGGATCGAGGCAAGTTCATCGCCGTCGCCCGGCGCACTATTATCAAGCTCCCGATTCACGTGATATCATTAGGCGGGTGAGTTGATCGAAGGCTTCGGCAATATTCTGCCCAGTCATCGCGCTGGTGACCATCGTCTCGATCCCAGCTTCGTGGAAGGAGAGGAGATCGCTGTCGTCGACTTCCCAGTCGTTCTCAAGGTCACACTTGTTCAGAAGCAAGATAGCGGGCGTTTCAGGATGATCCGGAACAATCAATGCGATCTCCTTTTGTACCTCAGCGAGGGTGTCGCGCCGGGTACCGTCTGCAACAAAAAGGAAGCCGGATGCGCCTCTGAGATACGACTTTTGCACTGCCTCGAACTCATCCCGCCCGGCCAGGTCCCAGATCATCAGCAGAACTTCCTGACCTTCCACTGTCACGGATCGCTTGTCGATCTTCACCCCTACCGTGGTCAAATAATCCTCGGAGAAAACCCCGGTGACAAACTGGCGGATCAGACTGGTCTTTCCAACCGCATAGGCTCCTACAAGGCAAACCTTTCTTTTGATCATCGAATCTCGATTCTCATTGTTTGCTTGCCTGGAGCCTTGTCTGTAAATGTGGGCTTCATGCGTGGTCTAGCGAACCGGGTTCAAGGGAGCAGGAAGCGCTGAAGAAAACTGGCGCGAGCCAGATCAGTGAGGATAAAAAACAAAGCATCTACAGAGCACCCTAAAGGCTTAAGGAGTAGTGGCTTTCGCAGCGCTGGGCAAGTGAAATCACCGCTCAACGGTCCCTTTTTCTCACGGGAGGACGTGCGATGGCATCCTCGACACAACAGAAGAACCAGCTGCCCCAGCCGCCACCAATGCCGCAGTTTTGCATTGATCCAATACTGAGTTTCTGACACAGAAGGGGTGAACGGGAGGGGCATCATCCGGATGGCCATCCTCAATTGGTGCCATGAAAACCGAAACTGAACCATACGGCACGAAGACGTGGAGCGCTCCGACGATCGAGCAGTAGCAGACATTGTTTGAAGGGTACGAGGTCCTCGAAATCCTCGGGCAGGGGGGCATGGGAGCGGTTTACAAGGCACGGCAGGTTTCGCTTGAGCGCCTGGTAGCAATCAAGATTCTGCCGCCTCCTGACGAAGCTGACGAATCTTCAGGCCCTGCCCAAAAACGCTTTGAGAACGAAGCCCGCACATTGGCCCGGACGACGCATCCGGGCATCGTCACGGTGTACGATTTTGGCAGATCGGGGGACGGACGGTTTTTCTACTTTGTGATGGAGTTCATGGACGGCACAGACCTGGCGAAGATGATCCACGGTTCGCCGCGACTCGAGCAGGGCCAGGCGTTGGCCATTGTGACGAGCGTGTGCGACGCGCTGGGCTACGCGCACGAGCATGGCATCGTCCACCGAGACGTCAAACCGGCGAACATCCTCATCAACGCCGAAGGCCAGGTCAAGGTGGCGGACTTTGGCCTGGCCAGAATCGTCGATCCTTCGCGGACACCCGTGCTGGGGCTGACGCGGAGCAATGTCGCGCTGGGCACGCCTGACTTCGTCGCCCCGGAAGTGCTGGCGCAGCAGGCGCCCGACGCCCGCGCGGACATCTACTCTGTCGAGGTGATGCTCTACCAGATGCTCACCGGTGAGATTCCGCGCGGCCTCTTCAAGATGCCTTCGGACAAGCGTCCGGAACTGGACCCGCGCTTCGATTCGATCATCTGCAAAGCCATGGAGCCAGCGCCCGGCGATCGCTACCAGTCGGCCCGGGAAATCACGGCGGCGCTGGACGAGATCCGCTCTGGCGCCATCCCGCGACCAAAGAGGCCGGCCCAGAAAAGCAAAAACTGGGTGCCCGCGGCAGGGATCGTGATCACTGCGTTCCTCGCGGTTGCGGGAGCGTATATCTTGAATACGAAATCGGCGGCCAGCGGCCCGAAGGTTCCTGCGGCTCGTAATCTCAATGCTCCCGTGGTCGAGGTGAACAACTTGGCGGTGAACAAGGGAAATATCGCGGCGCAGGCGGCGCTGAGCTGCTTTGGCGACACCTGCGAGGAAGGCTATTATCTGGCCAAGGCCGCCGACGGCAAGGTCAGCGGCGGGACTCCCGGACGGGCGACCTTCGAAGAGAGCGTGCACACGATTTTCACCAGCTTCGGCCCCAATGGCAGAGGTCCCTTTTCCAACGCCACCAACGAGCTGATGCTGGCGTTTGACCCGCCCGTCGACCTGGTCGAACTGGCCGCCTATGTTTCCAGCGCCGACAGAAATGGCCCCGAGGACGCCGACCGAGCCGTCACCGCCGTCGGGTTCTGGATCGATGTCAGCGACGAGAACGGCCTGTACTTGGTCGACACCGTGGCGCCACCAGATTCCGACGACGTCGGCGGCTTCGACCGCGTTTCGCTCCCCGGCGATTGGAGAAACGTCAAGATGATCGTGTTTACATTCACCCCGGTCGACACGGAAATGTACGCGTGGCACGAAGCCCGCGTCGCCGAGGTCATCGCCATCGAGAATCCCGATCAATCGGGGAAGAGGATGGAACCGCTGAGAAGCGCTGAGAATAGCCAGCGATGTCACCAGCCGACTCGGTGGCCCACCGTATCGTAGCACCGGGCACCGGGTGGGGTAGGGTGCAGCCATCGAACGTCGCCACTGTCCCAGCGCCAAAGTGCGTCTTCACCGCGACCTCCAACGCCGACCCCCGGTCCACGCGCCAAAGGCGCATCCCCACCGTAGCCTCGGGCACCGCCCGAGGATGCGGGAACCGAAAGGATCGCAGGCTGAAGGCCTGCATCACCTCTCAATCCCAAACATAGCGCTCGTCGAATTCGATCTTGTACCGATGCAGGAAATCCTTGTATTCTTCCTGGAACGATCTGGTACGATAATGCTCCTCC
>JAQCER010000220.1 GCA_027618625.1 Verrucomicrobiota bacterium | reverse complement strand
GCCTTCCGGCAAAGTAAGGCGCGCCTGCTCGATGTATTCCTTCACGGCATCCGCGACCCGCAGGGTGTCCTCATCACCCACCCTGTAGACGTTCACCACAATCGCGGACCTCGCGTCGAATCGTGACTTCAGATCCACCTCCTCAAAACCATCAATTACGTTAGCGATCGCACCCAGTAGCAACTCAGTGCCATCTGGTCGGGTAACGACCGGAATATCGAGAAATTCTTTGTCTCTGTAGCGCTTCCCTTCCGCCTTGATCAAGACCTCTCCAGCAGCGGTTCTCACCGATCCCCCAGGAAGATCGAGCGAAGATTTCCGCACTGCCGCAGCTACCTGTTCCAGCGTCAGTTGATGGCTGCGCAACGTATTCTCTGACACTTCAATCGATATTTCGTAAGGCCGCACGCCAGTGAGCTCAACCTGGGTAATTGGATTGTCGATCCCCCGCCCAAACAGCCGCTTAAATTTTTCGAACACCCCTACCGCCTCCCGGGGTGAATAGGATAGTAGGCCATCACGGACTTTTTCCGCGATTGCCCGAAGCGTTTTCTCGTCGGTTTTGGCTGACACAGCGACGCTCAAAACCTGATTGCGAATCAACAGTTCTTCGATCACTGGCTCTTCCGTGTTCTCGGCAAAAGTGGTGATCGCATCAATCCGGGTTTTGATGTCATCCATGATGTTGCGGACGTCATAGCCTGACTTGATTTCAACGACGACCGCCCCAACGCTTTCCGCCGCAGTGGAGGTGATCCGATCCAGTCCATCGATGTCCTGAATGGCTTCCTCAATAGGAACACAGACTCCCGTCTCGGTTTCCTCTGGGGAGGCATTGGGATACGGAACAGAGTTCGCCACGGCATCCACCGCTGTCTCCGGAAAGATCTCTTTCTTTAAACGCATCCACGTTAACACGCCGATGATCATGATCACCAGCATGAGAAAGTTGGCGGCAACGTGGTTGCGCGAAAACCAATGAATCAGACTTCCCACAGCAGCAGCATTCGGTTTAAAGATTCAGCGTTCATGTTCAGGATGTCGCTCCCGCTGCGGTGTTCGCGGGCTGATTCCCATTCCCATTATCCTTACCCTTGGGAGATGATGGAACCACATCCACCCCGTTTACGGTATCCACCTGCACCTCGGTCACTCCATCGATCACGGTTTCAAGAACCGTCACGCTGATGCGTTCCCCTTCCTCCAATCCCTTTGAGATAATCACGTAGTCTTGCTCCGTGCGCACGACCTCAACTTCCCGGTAGGAGACGATATTCTTCCCGTCGATGACCAACACACGATCCGTCCCGTAGATTGCCTCTCTGGGAACTCGAAACATATGCTCGAGTGGTACTCCGGCGACCGATGCGCGCACAAACATTCCGGGGGCAAGGAACCTATCCGAATCGCTTTGTGTAGCCGTCGGATCGATTTGACCAACAAGAATCACCGATCGACTCTGGCGATCCACGATCCCTTCCGTGCGAGAAAAAGTGGCTGCCCACTTCAGCGGTTTACCGGCAACAGTCGCACTCAGGTCGATACTTGGTTTTGCGTCGGGAGCGATGAACGAAAAGTCCTCGACAGACACCGCCAGCCTTACTTCGAGCGCATCCGCCCGATAGAGGGATGCGATGGGAGCGCCTGGTGCCTGATAGGATCCGATATCCGTCTGCTTGGTTTTGACTTTGCAGGCATAGGGAGCACGGATGACGGTGCGATCAAGATCGCGGCGGGCCTTTTCCAGCGAAGCCTCGGACGCAACAATCCTGGCTTCAGCGCTCTTGAGTTGAGGCCTCCGCAGCACCAGATCCGTGGGTTCATCGTCACCACCAAGCTTCTTCCACTCCAGCTCAGCCTGCTTCGCACGGGCCTGTTCCGTTTCCAGCGCCAGGCGAGCCTCGGCCAGCGCAGCATCCGCCTGCGCTACACTTGCAACATAGTCGGCGGAATCGATTTCAAGAATCGTCTCGTCTATCGCAAATGCCTCGCCGATCTCAAACTTGGGCGAGACCTTGATCACCTTTCCCGCGACTTCCGCAGCGACCTGGGTCTCGGTCAACGGCTCCAGAATCCCCTGTGATGGCACAGTGACCGGGATCGTCTGCCGTTGGACCGTCACCGCCTCCACGCTTGGAATGATTCGGGGAGGGGCAACTTTTTCCGCTTCCGGTCGGTATTTGAATACGGTTATTGCACCCACCACTCCAACTGCGAGAATGAGTAACACGGCGATGACTTTTCCGAAAGTCGTCATGCTTTTTTGTTTGTGTTAGGTTTATCCATTCCGACATTTCCTGGCTTAAAGTCACCGCCCAGAGCGAGATGAAGATCGACACGATTCTCAAGGCGAAGTCGCCGAATCGTGATCACCTGCCCTTTTGCGAGAAGCATCTGTCGCTGCGCGGTGAGTAAAGTAATGACGTCGGCAAGTCCCTGCCGGTATTCCTCTCGTGACTGAGTATAGGCTTCTGAGGCCAGGCCTTCCGCTTCGATCAGCGATCTTTCGCGGGAGGCCAGAACGGATTCTGCCGACAGTCCATTCTCGACTTCACGGAATGCATTCACGGCCAGCCGGTTGAAATCAGCCAGTGCCTCACGCAACTCTGCCTTACGTAAATCGTAGTTTCCCTTGACCTGACCACCCGTAAAGATGGGCTGCAGGATATTCCCTGCCAGGCTCCAGATTCCGTAATCGGACATTAGGACATCGCGCAGCTTGTCCGTGGAAGTTCCGGCACTCGCGGTAAGCGCGAACTGCGGAAGTGCTGCGAGTTTTGCCTCCAGAATTCGGCGATCGGCAGCAGCAATGCGCCGCTCGCCTGCCTGGAGATCGGGACGCCGCGTCAACAACTCGCTCGGCAAACCCGCTGGAACGGGCTTGGGCATCGTTGGCAATTTGCCGTTGGCAGGAACCTCCGCTGCGGGATAACGGCCCACGATGACCTCCAGTTGCCGCAGTGCCTGGCGCTTTAATTCTTCACTCTCAGTCAGGCGAGCCTGAGCGGTCGCAACGTCTGACTTCGCCAGACGCAACTGCGCGGCCGATTGATCACCCGTCTCGTACCGGGCGCGAATGATTTCGACCGAGTCTTCAAAACTCGCCAGCGAATCCCGCGACAACTGCAATTGCTGCTCAGCCTCCTGTGCAGCGAACCAGGCTTTGGCTGTCTGGGCAGCGATCGAACTACGCAGGCTTGCCAATTCAGCTTCAGCGCCATCTGCCTCGGCCAACGCTGCAGCCAAACCGGCACGCACCCTTCCCCACACGTCAATCTCCCATTGGACGTCAAGCGACACTCCGAACGAATTGGTCAAACTGGATATCACCGCGTCCGCGGCGGAAGAACCGGTGGAACCTGCGACCGGAGCCGATGTTCCCGTTGCGGAACCTCCAGTCGACGCGCTTGCATCCCCGGACGAGGAATCGCCACCACCACCACCACCAAAAGGAAATCCAATGAACGATTGCTTTCGCCGCGATCCATTGAGGCCACCCGTAATCGTAGGATACAGGTCGGCTCCGGCGATTCTGGCATTGCTCCGCGCTTTCTCAACGCGGGCTGCGGCAATCTTCAGGTCAAAATTGTGTTGCTCTGCCTCTTCGACCAGCCCCTTCAAGGTAGTGTCGCGAAAGCTGGCAATCCAGTTGTCGTCGACGCCGCCGACCGATTCCGCACTGCTTTTCCATACACCCGGGACTTCCTGATCAACGATGCCCTCCTGCCTGACAGGTGAAACCGCATTACAACCACTGCCTAACATTGCCCCTAGAGCGCATCCTAAAGTCAGAAATTCCGCGTAGATCCCCTGCTTCATCGTTCTGAATCTTGTTCTGTGATTCCCGGAAATCCGCCACCTACGAAGTCCACCATCTGCCGGATCAATTTTTCGGTCGAAGGTTCCGCCATCCGTCTACCGTGGAATACTGCAAGCCTATCGATGTTCAAAATGGTGTGCGCCATAGCTCCTGCCATGAACATCATACGCACGGTGACATCCTGTGGAGTCAGGTGTGGAAGGCTTTTGCGAAATGCGGCACTGAAAGCGTCGACCACTTCGCGGAATTCTTTGATCAGGACAGCCGAAAGATCCTCGCGAGTCTCAAGCATACAACGCCCCATCAAGCGGAAAAACACTCGCTTGGAGTGATCGCTCTTCCGGTACAGTTCCAGAGGTGGCCGTAAGAATGCTTCCGCAATCCGATCCACTTCAGGCAGTCGACCCGCCTTTTCCGCTTCTGCGAGCACCCTGGCCAACAGCTGCAGGCGTTTGTCGTTTAACGGCCTGAGCCACCGCTGCAGCACCGCAACGATCAACCCTTCTTTCGAGCCAAAGTGATAGTTTACTGCAGCCAAATTCGCTTCGGCAGCTGCCGTAATATGCCGCAGCGAAACCGCCTCGAAACCATGTTCCGCAAACAGCCCCTCAGCGACATCCATCAACCGGACTCGCGTGGCATTGAGATCTGTAACGAAAGCTGCAGCCATTTAATGCGTGACCATATTCAAACGTTCGTTTGAAACAAGCGATTGAATGAAAAATCCCTGATGACGAGTTCAACAAATTCATGCGATCGCCCAGGCGATCTCTATAGTTCCCGATTCTGACTCACAATGCAGGGAATATTCGCAGTTCCTGCTCGAAAAAATCGCAATTAGATTAGACCGAGGCCTGCACTGGCTTTCCAAGGTTCCAAGGCGTCAGGCTCGGTGAATTTCGGCGACAGCGAATTGCTCGCGTTTATCAAAAAAGCCTTCGCTTTTCAAAAAAATCGCCGGATCCCTTGCGGGAGCCGGCGATCTTTCGTTGAAGGAAGCAAGTGGAAATCTATTTACAGGCAAAGAGTCTGCCGGGGCTTACCCCGCGACTGCTGTGGTGCCTTTGTGGCCGAGAACTTTGACTGTCTTGTTCAGTTGCTCGAATTCGATCGGCTTCTGAATGACGGTCACAGGGCCGATCGCAAGAATCTTGCTGAGAATATCGCTATCCGGGTAGCCCGTGATGATCACGATCGGCATGTCTGGATGCATTTCTTTCAGTTTCACATAAAGCTCGTCGCCAGAGATATCGGGAAGCTTTAGATCGAGGAATACCAAGTCGAAAGACTGCTTTTCTGCGTAGCTGATCGCCTCCGCACCCGTTCCGACCACGATCCGGCTGAATCCAGCCTTCTTCAGGAACTGCTTGAAAAGCTGTTGCAGCTGCGGGTCATCATCGACCACCAGCACCGTCGGCTGGCCACCTTGCTCTTGTTTTAAGACATCTCTGTCCAGCAGACTGCGCTTGATGCGCCACCGTCCGCCAATCTGAATAGCAGGGAGTTGTCCACGCTGGACAAGGTAATAAACGGTGGGGAGAGGGATTCGCAGGTATTCTGCGGTTTCCTTCACTGTCATCAATTCTGGAGCTTCTTCAGCCATGAAATCTAACTTCTGATTAAGGTTTCCTGTTCGCTTCGTTTGCCTATATTCGGGCGTTTATTGCATTCAAACCGACACCAGACAAAATGGATTACTCCGTTTAGGAGTGGGGAAATCATGATTTCCAGATCCAATCAACTGACGACTGCATACACACAAATACAACTTTTGCGAAATTTGACAAGTCTTTTTCAAAACTGAGTCTAAATTTTTTGAATTCAGCAGCAATGGCAAATTCGGAAAACGCCGATCCTGCGGATGATTGTTGCAGTAATAGCGCTGTCAGGTTCGCTGATAGTCTAGACGTCTAAGTCATTCATATGCCCTGCATAGTGGAAGAGCGTGTGGTTCGACAACTTCCTGACAACATCCTGACAACATCCTGACTATTTCCTGACTCTGGTCACCCGCAGAACCGTGTGCTGGGTGATGATATTTCCCTGCGCACTCCTGCTTTTAATACCGATCGACTTGAAATCGAACTCGATCTGAAGATTACGAAGGCGGAGGGCAGGCTTCAAATGCACGACAACGGCAAGTTCGTCTGCCTCTTTCGGAGATTTACTGACGTGGAAAAAGAGAATCTTGGTGCCCTTGGTGCCCTTGGTCAGCTCATACACCTTGTCCCGCGTGACGCCGGAGACCTGGAAACGCTTGGCGTAGACCCTCCCGCCCCTGCCATCGCGATAAATCATGCTGTAGACCGACTCATCCTCCTTTTCGAAGACGGCGATGTGCTCTGGATTCATGAAAAACGCCTTTTCGGTCACCCGTGAAACGCGAAACGTTCCATCATCACTGAACACGAGGATGCTGTCCAGGTGTGAGCATTTGCCGATGACTTCCGCCCCTCTCTTTAATCCATAGCCAATGAATCCATTCGCCCGGTCAAAATAGAGGGTCTCGGTAGCAACAGCAGCTGCAGACGCCTGAACGCGCTCGAAGCTGGCAATCTCGGTTCGCCGTTCCCGTCCTTTCCCGTAGTTTTCCTTCAGCGCCTCGAAATAACGAATGGTGTAGCA
>JAQCER010000219.1 GCA_027618625.1 Verrucomicrobiota bacterium | reverse complement strand
TTCACGGCCGGCGCTGGCATCGACTGCAGGGCGGACCATAAAAAGTTCCAGGACTGCATCGCTTTCAGGCGAGCTTCCCGACAAAATCACTGTCATTTCCCGTCGGTCTGCGACCGCGGACAGAGTGCCGGACAGGTCGGGCCTGACGATTTCTTTCTGTTGGCGGCAGGCTAAATTGGCTACAATTTCCCGGAAAATGATACATTATCTGCACTTGGAGAATAGGGTTCGCGTTGCATTTGCTTTGGCGGTGCCAATCGCTTTGGCGATGGCGATGCCGTTGAGCGGTCAAACCGACGGTGTGTATCGGGCGAGCGTGGAGGCGCATTGGCTAGAGGATGGAACGCAGTTTTGGTACTTCATCTGGCAGCAGGAAGATCGTGGTCATCAACGATTTCGCATCTTCAAGGCGAATGCCCATTCCGGCGAAGTTCAGACATTGCTTGATGAGAAATCGGACACGTTTATCTGGACGGCTCACATCGAAATGCTGCAGTTGGACCTGGTCAATCCGCTGACGAAATCTGACGAGATCGTCTATGTTTCCGAGCGAGACGGCTGGCGGCACCTTTACTTGTTAGATGCGGTGGCGGGCGGGATCAAAAACCAGATCACTCAGGGCGAATATGTCGTGCGCGGGATCGATTTGATCGACGAGGACGAGCGACAAATTTGGTTCCACGCAGGCGGCATGAACAAAGATCAGGACCCCTATTTCCTGCATTACTATCGCATCAACTTTGACGGCACTGGTCTGGTCGCGCTGACCGAGGGTGATGGCGATCACACGGTGGAGTATTCTCCAGACCGTCGCTATCTGATTGATCGCTGGAGTCGTGTCGATTTCGCACCAGTGAATGACTTGCGCCGAGTGTCTGACGGCAAGCTGATCTGTCGACTTGAAGAGGCCGACATCACCGAGTTGAACAATCGTGGCTGGCGCGCACCGGAGGTTTTCGTATCGAAGGCGCGTGACGGCAAGACCGATATCTGGGGGATCATTTCTCGCCCGAAGGACTTTGACCCGAATAAAGTCTATCCGGTCATTGAGAGTATCTATGCGGGACCGCAGGGTGCCTATGTGCCCAAATCATTCAGTAGCCGCAGTCTGTTCTCTTCGCTCAACGATCTTGGCTTTGTAGTTGTGCAGATGGATGGAATGGGTACCGCGTTTCGCTCGAAGGCATTTCATGATGTCTGTTGGAAAAACTTGAAGGATGCCGGATTTGAGGACCGGATTCTCTGGCACAAAGCAGTCGCGGCGAAGTATCCCTGGTACGACATCAGCCGTGTGGGAATCTACGGCACCTCTGCGGGTGGTCAGAACGCCGCAGGAGCCGTGTTGTTCCACCCGGAATTCTACCGCGCCGCAGTGGCGAACTGTGGCTGTCATGACAACCGCATGGACAAGGCCTCATGGAATGAGCAATGGATGGGCTATCCAGTTGGGCCGCAGTACGCCGAATCGTCTAATATCGACAATGCCCACAGGCTTGGCGGAAAGCTCTTCCTTGTCGTCGGCGAAGGAGACACGAACGTGCCACCGGAATCCACCCTGCGTTTCGTCGACGCGCTCATCAAGGCGGATAAAGACTTTGAAATGTTAGTCTGCCCGGGCGAGAATCACGGCACCCGAGGCCCGGCCGGTGACTACGTCGAACGGCGGAACAAGGACTTCTTTGTCCGCCACCTGCACCGCCAAACGGGACATGCGAATGATTAGTTGGTTAATTCTCTCACAAGTTTACGGCCTAGGGTTGATCATCACCAATCTACCGGAGATTGCCGAGCTTGAGAAAGAAATTACCTGACGCTACATTCTCTCACGAACCGAAACAAGCGAAGTTCCGCTCCAAAGTTCACTGCACCGGCAAGTAAGGAACGACGCGGATCCATCGGTACCCGGTATCGGTCGTGAATTCGTGACGCATTTCGGGACTGCCGCCGCCGAAGGAAAGAACCGTCCAGTCGCGCAGGTCTGCGGCTGTGCTGGTGGAAGTGTTCGCAGTCGCCGGCGAGGCTTCGACCCAGTAGAACACGTCCTTTTCAGCAGGCCAAGTGATGACCACCAGGTTCTGCTCGCAGTCGAAGGTGGTCGTCAGTGTGGGAAGGAACTGGGGCCGCACGGCACCGACGTAGAACTCGTCGGAGAGGCCTTCGAGCATGGCGCGAACCCCATTGGAATCGACGTCGAGTCCGTTGAGTCTCAGATCGACGTAGTCGAGGCGCGCCATTCTCAGCAGCGGCGTGAAGTCGGAGACGCGGTTAGCGTGAATGTCGAGCACGCTGAGCGATCCCAGGCCGTGTAGCGGCGAGACGTCCGTGACGTAGTTCGAGTCGATGTCGAGCGACTCCGGGGCCGCGAGCCCGGCCAGCGGGGCGAGCGACGCGATCCGGTTGTTGTTCAAGTCAAGTCCAGCTCGACCAGCCGGGTCAGGGACGAGAGGGGCGCGAGGTTTTCAATCCGGTTGTAGTCGAGGTCGAGCCGCTCCAGTTTCACGAGGCCCGCAAGAAAGGAGACGTCGGCCAGGCCGGCGCGCTCGATCTTCAGGGACTCCAGATTCGTCAGCTGAATTGCAATAGGGAGGACATTGCATACACGCCCAGGTCTGGCGTGAAGCGAAGCGGAGTCAGATCGGTCGCACCGAAGCCGATGACTATATTCTCTGACACTTCTGCTCGGCGGAATCAAGGTTGGATCACGCTCGCGCCTCGCCCGGCGGGACGAGGTGCCTCGCCAGCCGCCGCGAGCAGCCAGGTTGGAAGAGGCTCCAGGCTACAACTGCCGCACTCGGTAATACCTTTCCCGGGCCTCGGCCGGAATGCCACTTTCGGTGAAAGAAGTCTCTTCGGGCTCGCCGATCACGCCGTCGTCGAGTTCGATCCAGACGTTGAAATCAGCGCTGGCTTCCACGGCGTAGTCGGCTCCGGCACGGGAAGTCCAGGTTACAGTGCGCAATTTATCCCAGGCTCCGCGCAGGGTAAGCAGGCCATTGAGCATCCCACCCCACGATGGTGCCCACAGCATCAGACTGAACCACATGCCGACCATCTGCAGCCACTTCGGCAGGTCGGTATTCAGCAAGTGGTGCGGCCCAGCCCAGATGTAAATAAATACGAGCGACCAGAAGTGAACGATCGAAAGCCGATACGAATAGACCGGGCGATCCACCGCCTTCGGCAGAAAATAATACATGATCCCTAGTATGGGAGTGGTCAAAAAGAACGCCACCGCATTGTGCCCATACCACCACTGCACCAGCGCATCCTGCACACCGCCGAAGACCGGGTATGCGTGCAGCAACCCGGTCGGAATCTGCAGGTGATTGACGATGTAGAGCATCGCTACAGTGATGATCGTGGCGATGTAAAACCAGAGAGCGACATACAGCGAGGGCTCGTTGCGCTTTTTCAGAGTCCAGAAGAAATTGATCGCGAATACCACCCAGATGAAAACAACGAGCAGATTGATGGGCCAGATCAGCTCGGCGTATTCCTTGCCCCTCGTATAGCCGAGGGGAAGAGACACTGCCGCCGCCACGATGATCGCCTGCCAGCCCCAGAAGTGAATCTTTGACAGGAGATCCGAAGCCGTGCGCACGCGGCAAAGGCGCTGGGTGGAATAGTAGATGCCGGCGAACATCATGTTCCCGACAAATGCAAAGATGGCAGCGTTCGTATGCAACGGCCGAAGTCTGCCGAAACTGAGCCATTCCATATCGAAATTAAGCCTCCAGTAGTTCAGCTGAGATGCGATCAGTGCGCCAACCGCCATGGAGACTATCCCCCAGACAACCGTGGCTATCAGGAACAGCCGTGGCGTGTTGTCATCGTATGTAATACTCAGTGTTGAAGTCGGAGCTCTATCCGTAGTCATTTTTCGTGTGTCGTAGGCGTGATGTCACTTTGCGCTGGCCGCTCCAGAAGTGGTGGCAGCGGAGTTACCGATGGAGCCTTCCCGTCTGCGAGTGGCAGCAGGGAATCCTGCTCGTGCGCCGCCGTCCTTCCATTGCTGAGGAAAAGGACTACGAACAACGCGGCGAGCACGAGACTTCCAAGCACTGTGAGAGCAAGAACCTCCATTAGTTCCGAGACAGTGCCTCAGCCCCGTCGGAATGCTGCGCGTCCCTTGGCGGTCAGTCGTCGCATCTTGGAGCACTTTACAGTGGTTCCGAGCAAGCATTTTCCCCGTACGACACCACAATTTCGCCATACCCAGGAAACAAGCAGGCTGGAGTATCCGACTGTTCCCGGTCAGAAATGACCGAGTCCGCACTTGCCTCGTCATCCGGTTCCCGCTTGGTTACGCGATTGATGATCCCTCTAACCGCTCCGTTCGGCTTTCTCCGTCTTCCTTCTGGCACGCCCAAGCCGCCGAAGGGAGATGAACATCCCCGCTACGCCAAGTGAATCGAACCAAGGTCCATCAGACCGCTCCCACGCGGTCGGCAGCTGCAACGTTTCTGACGTTCGTTGTCAATGGCACCATGTGGGGGACTTGGGTATCGCGTATCCCGGCGATCCAGACACAATTTTCGTTGAGTGAAGCGACGCTTGGCCTGCTGCTGCTCGGGTTGTCTGCCGGGGTCTTGATCGGCCTCTCCCTGGCCAGCAACTGGATCGCGCGATTCGGAAGCAGGACGGTAACGAGCGTCAGCTTTGGCGTGATGAGCTTGACCCTGCCATGCCTGCCACTTGCACCCAACCCAGGCTTGCTGGCGCCGATTCTGTTTCTATTCGGCGGTGCGATCAGCATCATGGATGTCGCCATGAATGAACAGGCCGTTTTCGTTGAACGCCTGGCAAAACGGCCGTTCATGTCGCGATTCCACGGCGCCTTCAGTATCGGCGGCCTTCTCGGATCGCTGCTCGGTGCCGCACTCGCGAGCGCTCATATCTCACCGGTTTTCCATTTTGTTGTGGCTACCACATTGTGCGTCATCGGCATGAGCATTGCTGGCCGTCACCTGTTGCGAGAAACCGAGATTCATGAAAAAAGTGGCCCGGTGTTCCGCATTCCCCATCGTGCATTGTGGTGCATTGGAGCCGTCGCCTTTATCTCGTCGGTCACAGAAGGAACCATGGCCGACTGGAGCGCAGTCTATCTCGCGGACGTCCTGAAAACGTCGGAGGGAACTGCCGCTCTCGCCTTCGCTTACTATTCGATTGCGATGGCAGTGGCGCGCTTGTCAGGCGATCGCCTCAAGGCCCACCTCTCACTCGTGAGTATCGTGCGCACGGGAGGATTGATCGCTGCCGGCGGATTGGTTCTGATCGTGATCTCTCAAAATACGATGCTGAGCCTCGTAGGCTTTGCCGTCGTCGGACTGGGCCTTGCCAATATCATTCCCATAGCCTTCACTGCGGCAGGTAATCGGCCCGGGATTTCATCCAGCACCGGCATTGCAGCCGTCGCTTCGATCGGCTATGCCGGATTTCTTGCCAGCCCTCCCGTGATCGGCTTGCTTGCAGAGGTCACGTCCTTAAGGACAGCATTTGCTTCGATTCTCGCCCTCTTAATCAGTCTGCCTTGGATCGCGCAGTCGGTTTCGGCGAACGAATCGGCAGAATAAATAATACAGGTGCTGGATTGACATTGCAGATTGACATTGCGGGAGCGATGCAAGACCATCCGAGCGCTCCGTTGGGCCCAGACCATTTACGTTACACTGGAACACGCCAAGATGATGATCACGAACGAACCACAGCAAGCGGTCCCACATCCGCCTATCCCGCAGGAAGCCTTTGATTGGTATGACGAATACGCCCATGGCTTGATCGACCGGAGAACCTTCATGGCGCGCCTATCGACATTGGCCGGAGCTGGCCTGACGATGAACACACTGCTATCCGCGCTCATGCCGAACTACGCAATCGCGGAACAGGTATCGTTCAATGATCCGGACATCAAAGCAACGTATGCCACTTTCGCATCTCCCGATGGGCACAAGGAAGGGCGTGGCTATTTGGTGACTCCATCAGCGCTGGAGGGCAAGGCCCCGGTGGTGTTGGTCATTCATGAAAACCGTGGTCTGAATCCCTACGTCAAGGACGTTGCGCGCAGGGTTGCAAAAGCAGGGTTTGTTGCGTTTGCGCCCGATGCCCTCCACCCGGTGGGCGGCTATCCCGGCAACGACGATGACGGCAGGAAGCTGCAGGGCGAAATGGATCGCGGCAAGATCGAGGCCGATTTTCGAGCTGCTGCCCAGTTCTTGAAGACGCACGAACTCAGCAGTGGAAAACTTGGCGCCGTGGGGTTCTGCTTTGGCGGCTATGTGGTCAACATGCTGGCTGCCGCTGTTCCAGATACTCTCAACGCAGGCGTCCCATTCTATGGAACTCCAGCCGCGCAGGAGATCCGCAAGAACATCAAAGCGCCCCTGCTCATTCAGCTCGCCGAATTGGACACGAGAGTGAACGACAGTTGGCCCGAATACGAAAAAGATCTGATGG
>JAQCER010000218.1 GCA_027618625.1 Verrucomicrobiota bacterium | reverse complement strand
CGGCGCCCCCGCCACGACGGTGCACGCAGGTCGCGCGAGGTAGCAACCCACTCCTTGCACCAACGGCGCGCGTCACCCTCATCCGCGTTCGATTCTTCTCAAACGCTGACAAAAGAAAAAAATCATACAACTCCGTCGTTAGATTAGATTAGAGTGAGAGCTGTGCTCAGATGAAGAGCTCGGGGTAGCGGTCCTTTGCCATGGCAAGGCTGCGGTCATGGATTTCCCTGGCTTCTCCGAGAGAAAGCACTCCAGCCACCAGCTCCACACATCGACTGTAGTCGAGCCTGCGGATCGCAAACTTCACCATTGGCAGCTGCACCGCGCCGACGCTGAGTTCGTCTACCCCCAGGCCGACAAGGAGGGGGAGAATAGTGATGTCGCTGGCCATTTCCCCGCATACCCCGCTCCAAATGTTCTGCTCATGTCCGGCATCGATCGCCATTTTCATAAGGCCGAGCACAGCAGGGTGAGCGGGTTGATACAACCCGGCGACCTTCTCGTTGATGCGGTCGACTGCCAGCGTGTACTGCACAAGATCATTGGTGCCGAAGCTGAAAAAGCTGACCTCACGGGCCAGTCTGCTGGCGATCATGGCTGCGCCAGGCACTTCGATCATCACCCCTACCTCGATCGCGGTGTCGAATTCGGCGTCTTCCAGCTCAAGTTCACTTTTGCATTCTTCGAGGATGCGATTGGCTTCCAGCAATTCCTCCAGGGCGGAAACCATGGGGTACATGACCCGCACCTTGTTTCTTGCGGATGCCCGCAAGATGGCGCGAAGTTGCGTCTTAAAGATGTCGCGTTCGTCAAGCGAAACCCTGATCCCGCGCCAGCCGAGGAACGGATTCGGCTCCCGGCTGTCCTCGGACTTGGAGCCGAAGAGCTTGTCACCGCCCAGATCGAAAGTGCGAATGATCACGCCCGATTCGCCACATTCCTGTGCTACGCGGGTGTAATTTGCTGCCTGCTCGTCTTCGGTAGGAAGGCGTCCGTTGCTGTCCAGATAGAAGAACTCCGTGCGATAAAGTCCCACGCCAGAGCCCCCGTTCTTGTGAACCAGATCCATCTCCTGCAGGAACTCGATGTTCGCCGAAAGAGTGATCGATCGTCCGTCGCTGGTACAGCTGGAGCGCTCGCGGAGTTCCTCCAGCTTGGTATTTGCGGCGGCCTTCTGTTCCAGAATCTTGTCGTAAAATGCGAGCGTTTCAGCCGTGGGATTCGCAATGAGCAGGCCGGCGTAACCATCGAGCAGCACGGTATTTCCCCAGCGCATTGCTGCTGGTAGCTTATGCAGTCCAACCACTGCCGGAATTCCCATCGATCGTGCAACGATAGCAGTGTGAGACGTCGGGCTGCCCACCTCCGTCGCAAAGCCGAGCACAAAATCGCGATCCATCGTAGCCGTGTCTGACGGTGTCAGATCATGGGCCAGGAGCACGTGAGGTTCCGTGGCGTGAGGCGTCGGGCCGAACCCGGCAAGATTGCGAATCACGCGGCGGCACACGTCATGAATGTCGATCGACCGATCACTGAGATAGGCGTCGCCGATCTTGCTCAGTGCGTCGGCGTATCTGCCGAGGACTTGATGATACGCCGCGTCAATGCAGATCAGCTCGTCCTCAAGGGTCAGTCGAACTTCTGCGAGCACCGACTTGTCTTCGATCATCAGCAGGTGGGCGTCGAAGATTCCCGCATGACTGCTGCCAGCCTTGTCGCTGATCCGCTCCTGAATGGATCGAATTTCCTGCCGCGTTGCTTCCAACGCCAATTTCAGGCGAGCCCACTCCAATTCAACCTGTTCCGGGGCGATGGCTTCGAGGCTGGGTTCTTCGGATGCCCATGTCCGAAAGGCAATCGGACCCAGCGCGATCCCCGGGGAAACCCCGATACCGCTAATTCTTACCTCTGGAAGCTTAGGCTGCATGAGTAAACGTATAGATGGCGCGCCGAAATAACTTGCGGCGATTACGAATCCACCCGGAATTTGCAGGAAATAGCAATAAGAAAATTTAGAGCCGAACAACACGACAAACAAATTGCACGGATTGAGGCAACGTTTGGGATTTCCCATCAGGTTGGAATGCCTGTGGCTGCTTTTGCATTTTCAGATTCAATCGAAATTCCAGGCGTGAGGTGGTGGCGCTCGTCGTCCGCCCCAACCGGGCATCACTACGCCAGCTCAGCGCATCACCCTGGGACCAGGGGATGCAAAAGAATCCAGCGCGACAGGTGCAGCCCTGATAGGCACGGCAACGGTCTATCGACGCTTTTTTACGCAATTGCCTTTTGACGAAGTCGAGCGCAGCGTCCCTAGTATCGCTGCATCCCAGAAACCAGCCAATTTCGAAATGGAAGAAGAGAACTACATCGTTGAAATCAGTGACAAAGAAATCCGCTGTCATCGCCCTGATGGAACGCTCGATTCGTTGTCATGGAAAAACCTGATGAGAGTTGAGGTAGTGGTCACCCACGACGATGAACTGCCCGGGACCTTCTTTCCCGTGGACGCGCGCATCGCGGCCCTCGTGGTGCCGGAAGGCGCGATGAACGCCGACGAGCTCAGCGAGCGTCTATTCGCCCTCGAAGGATTCGACGCCGATACGTTTGTTGACTCGATGTCTGCGCAAAAGCCGCAAATCTTTCTGTGCTGGCAACGAAAGTGAATTGGTAGGTAGGTTGGTAGTCAGACCACGGGAAACCGGAAAAATGCCTCGGCGGTAGCGGTCGTTTCGCTGGCAAGTTCGGCAATGCTCAGTCCCCGTAAGCCAGCGATGTGTTCGGCGGTATTCCGTGTGTGTGCTGGCTCACAGCGCTTCCCCCGATAGGGCACCGGAGCAAGGTACGGGGCATCTGTCTCCAGCATGAAACTGCCTGATGCCAAACCCTTCGCGCACGCCTGTACGTCTACAGCACTCTTGAAAGTCGTGATTCCGGTGAACGAGACCAAATGCCCGTCAGCGATCAATGGTGCAGCCTGCTCTGCCGATCCGGTGAAGCAATGGAACACAGCCCGCAATTTTCCGCTGAATGGCCGGACCACAGCGACGGTCGCGTCGTAGCTTTCCCGCTGATGGACGATTACGTTGTAGTTCAGCTCCCCAGCCAGCTCTAACTGCACTCGAAACACCTCCGCCTGCCGGGCATAGTAGGCGTCCTCCGTGCCATGGTCGGGCGCATGGTAGAAATCCAGTCCGATCTCCCCTATAGCCACCACCTTGGGATGCGCAGCCATGTCACGCAGTTCCCGAATCCAGCTCTGATCCGTTGGCGGCAGCTCAAGCACATATGTCGGATGAATGCCGATCGCCGCGAAGACTCCCGCGTAGCGCTCGGCGAGATCAATGTTTCTCCGGCTGTCCTTCAGCGTGGTGCCGATGGCAATGATGCGGGTCACTCCCGCTTCAACCGCCCGATCAACGAGTTCATCCAACTCGTCAGCGCCAAATTTCGACGATGCCAGATGGCAGTGTGTGTCGATCAACATCGGAGAGTAAGATACCTAACGCGAACCGGGTTTGGACACTCGACTTTGGCCCCGGTCGGCTCCAGCTCCGGCCTCCTGATTCCCGGCGAACCCTGCCGAGATACAAACGGACACAAAAATGACAGAAATAATGGTAGAAATTCTCACGAGAGTATGAAATAGTCGTTTGTCATGCCTTCGCAAGCACCATCCTTCCTCATGAAGCTTTTCAGCCTCGCAGTTGCGTGCATCTGGTCGGCTGTTGCAGCATCGACGGCCATGGCTGACGAATCGGACAAGGCATCGCGCACTCACATTGAACTCGCAGCGCGGAAACTGCCGATTCTGGATATTGACGGACACTCAATTACGCCCCTCGCTCCAGCAGCCGGGCACTTCTCCATCCTCGTCTTCACGGCGACCGAGTGCCCGATCGCCAACGCGTTCAGCCCGGAGATCGCACGCATTGCCGCAGAGTTCGAAGAAAAATGCACTGTCTACCTGATCTACACCGATCCTGACCTGAGTGTGCAGGAAGTTCGGGACCATCTGCACGACTACTCGCTCAAGCCCGTAACGGCGATATTGGACATCGAACAGACGCTCGTTCAAGCAACCGGTGCCACTCACACTCCGGAAGCATCGGTCATCGACAGTGAAGGCAACCAGATTTACCGAGGGCGAATCAACAACCGCTACGCTGCACTGGGCAAGGCGCGCCACGTCGTAACGAAGCACGACTTGAGGGCTGCACTCGATTCCATCATCGCAGGATCCCCGGTGAGCATCCCTCGCACGGAAGTCATTGGCTGCTACATTCCAACGCCCCGCTCGCAGAACACCCGCAACTAGACTCTATCAAACCGCAAAAGCACATGCGTCATTCTATCGTTCTCTTCGCACTCGTCGCAGGGGTGACCTCGCCAATGTTGGAGGCCGAACCGGTCACCTTCACCGAACACGTCGCGCCGATCATTTTCAACAATTGCACCGATTGCCACCGGCCTGGCCAGGGAGCGCCCTTCTCACTGACCAACTTTGAAGAAGTGCGCAAACGCGGCAAGTTCATCGTCGACGTCACCGCCGACCGCTACATGCCGCCATGGCATGCGGCTTCGGGAGGCCCGGCATTTAAAGATGAGCGGCGACTCACCGAGGCCCAGATCGAAACGCTGAGGCAGTGGGTAGCATCAGAAATGCCTGAGGGCGATCCGACAAAACTGCCGTCGCTGCCCAACTTCCCTGAAGGATGGAGACTCGGAACACCGGACATGGTCATTGAGATGTCCGAAGCCTTCGATATTCCTGCGGATGGCCCAGATATTTACCGCAATTTTGTCGTAACGTTAGCTTTACCAGAAGACAAATGGCTCAAGGCCATCGATTTCAGGCCATCGGCGCCGGCGGTCGTCCACCACTCGCTGTTTTTTCTCGACGAAACGGGCGAAGCCCGGAAGCGCGATGCCGAAGATGATACGCCGGGATTTCGCCGCATGCCGCAGCGACTCGAACGAAGTGGCCATCTCGGCGGATGGGCGTTGGGAGGTAATGCCCTGATGCTGCCCGATGGCATGGCGGACAAACTTCCCAGGAACGCTGACTTTGTGTTCTCCACGCACTTTCATCCTTCCGGAAAACCGGAAAAGGAGAAATCGGTCGCCGCGCTGTATTTTTCCGACGAGCCCCCCACTCGGCGCCACTCGAAGGTGCAATTGCCGCCTCTGTTCGGAGCACTCGCTGCAATCGACATTCCAGCAGGCGAGAAGCGCTATTCGAAAACAGACTACTTTGACGTTCCCGTTGACGTGCATGCATTCTTGATTGGTGCACACGCCCATTATCTCGGGAAAGAAATGACCATGAAGGCAACGCTCCCAGGCGGCGAATTGCTGCAACTCCTGCGAGTGGACGAATGGGATTTCGCCTGGCAAGAACAGTATGCCTATAAAGAATTTGTGCTCCTGCCAAAGGGGACACGCATCGACTCGGAAATCGTCTGGGACAATTCGTCCGAAAATCCCCGGAATCCCGCCAATCCTCCAAAGCGCACCAAATGGGGCCTTGAATCAACCGATGAAATGGGCTCCATCACGATCGCCCTGAGCGCCGTCGATCAGGCCGACAGCGAGGCGCTGGAGGCTGCAATCGGTGAGCACCGGCGCGAGTCTGCACTGCGTACATTCCTGGCGAACGCGGATCAGTCCGAAGAAGGCCGTGGCTGGATGCAGCGTGCGCGCACGATGTTCGATCAAGACAAGAATGGCCAGTTTGACCCCGAAGAACGTAAACTAATTCGCGAATTCCTGAAAGGCATGGGACTGTAGGGGAATGCCCAGCTTTACTCGCTCTCTGCCCTTCAAGATTGTCCTCTGCATCATCGTGGCGGAGGTGCTTGGAGGACTGGGTGCAGTGGTCACGGTTGGCTCGCTTTCGAGCTGGTATCAGGAACTTCAAGCTCCTCCAGGCACGCCTCCAAACACGGTGTTTGGCCCGGTTTGGTCGACTCTTTACGCGATGATCGGCAGCGCCTTTGCGATCGTCTGGCATCATAGGGGATTCGCTGTCAGTGATCCTTTGGGCAGGAAACGACTGATGGCATTTGTCGCCCAAGCTGTGCTGAACCTGGCCTGGACTCCCATCTTTTTTGGTCTCCATCGTGCCGGCTGGGCACTCGCCACCATCGTTCTGCTGATCGCCGCTGTGATCATCACCATTCACCTTTTCTGCACTGCCCATCGATTGGCAGGGTGGTTGTTAGTTCCCTATCTCGTCTGGGTCAGCTATGCGACGTATCTGAATGCCGGATTCTTCTTTCTCAATCGGTAGTCGGTAGTCGGCAGATCTCAATGTCGTTGAATTAAGGTCAAGGATCTGCGGCCCGAAAACTCAGGTGATCGGTTTGGCCGGGGCCGCCCGGATACGCGGCGGGCGGTGGCGTCGCGTATAGACGGTCCCGGTTCGCCAGCGGCAATTTGGATACCGGATAGACTG
>JAQCER010000217.1 GCA_027618625.1 Verrucomicrobiota bacterium | reverse complement strand
AGTTGTTCAAAGCTCTCGCTGCTGCAATCCTCACCGCTGGCGTATTCGCTCTTGTATCGTGCTCTTCCCCAGCTCCAACTCCCGCTCCGGTGGGCGGCGGCGACGGCGGCCAAATCTCTTCCAAGTAAGACGAAGAGCACATCACTTCTTCTCCGTCTTCGAGAGCCCCATGCTCAAGATGAACATCACGAAGAATGGGTTCGCTTTGAGACACTTCCTCAGACGCCGGCTACTGCTTCTCCTCCGGACGCTTGCTTTCTCCAATGGCGGATGCGGATTCGGGAAGAAGCCGGACGCGCGAGGGATGGTTCATTTGACCGAACCTTCCTCTGGCAAGTAACCGATTTACGGAAAGTGTCCTGGCTCGGTCAGCAATGCTGACTTTCGCACCCAGTGATCTCAGCGGCAGCCTCCCAAGGCTGCCGCTTTTTTTGTTGAATTGCCCAGCATCCCACGTCAAACAAGCCACCGAGAATTGCCAGCATCTTCCGCGGAACGCGGATGCCTGCCGGTCTTGGAGAACATGAAGCAAGCTCAGCAAAGTAACCACGACCGACGTTCGCGACCATGAAACTTTCGATCGTTGCCACCCTCTACCGTTCGTCCGCCTATATCGAGGAATTCTGCTCGCGTGCTGCCGCGGCAGCCCAGGCCCAGGTCGGCGATGACTACGAGATCGTGCTGGTCAATGACGGTTCGCCCGACGACTCGCTGGCGCAGGCGCTGGCGCTGCGGGCAAAGGACGATCGCATCGTCGTCGTAGACTTGTCCCGGAACTTCGGACACCACAAGGCCATCCTTGCAGGGTTGAATCATAGCCGTGGGGATCTCGTATTTCTGCTTGATGTCGACCTTGAAGATCAGCCCGAATGGCTTGCCAGATTCTGGAAAGAACTGCATGAGACGACTCCCTCGCCGGATGTCGTTTACGGCACCCAGGCCACGCGGACAGGCAGCGGCGTCGGTGCCTTTGGCGGATGGGCATTCTACAAATTGTTCAACACGCTTTCCGAAAGCCAAGTCCCCGAAAGCCCGACAACCGCCCGCCTCATGCGCCGAACTTTATGTCGATGCAGTGTGTCAGCTCAAAGAGGCGAACGTCTACATGGAAGGCACCTTCGCCTGGACCGGGTTTCGGCAATTGGGCATTCCGCTCGAAATTTCCCACGATCGGAACACGTCGACCTACACCCTCAATAAGCGACTTCAGCTGTTGATCACCTCGGTCACGTCATTCTCCAGCGCCCCGCTCAAGTTCATATCCCTCTCCGGCTTCGTCATCTCGTTTTGCGCGCTCGCCATCGGCGCATCGTTCACCGTACGCAAACTCATCGACCCGGAATCCGTCCAGCTTGGATTCACCTCCATCATCGTCTCCATATGGCTGGTCGGCGGCATCATCCTCGTTCAACTCGGAATCGTAGGCTTTTACCTCGCCCGCCTATTCCAGGAAGTAAAGAAGCGCCCGCAGTTCGTGGTGAAAGCAGTGCACCGCTCAGCAACGAAAGAGAAGGACCGGAATTCCGAGAAAGGAAGCGAATCAAAAACTTGCCCGTAGGGCGATTGTCCCATCAGTCTGTCCAGAGGTGACAGATTCCTCCGACCCCATAACCGATTGTTCCGTACCGGAGCTTCAGGATAGATCCGAGGCGCTGCAAAAGGTCTATGACTTGATGGTTAAGGGCAGGTAGCCTCATTCTGCCTGGCCTTCCTTGGCTTTGGGCTTTCCGAGGTCCGGTTCCGATGGGGAGATATAGTCTTCGATGTTGAAATCGCCGGAGGCAAGTTTCTTCAGCTCTTCGATCCAACTGTTTGCCGATGGGTGATCGAGGTGACCCCGGATATGGGAGCCAAGAGTCCGCGCTGAAGCCGCACGGTTGGAACCGAAGACAAAGGTATCGCGTTCCATTTCCCACTCGAGGTCTGGCAAGTCGTCTTTTTTGAATTCGGCCAGTCGCGCTTCGGCTTCTTCCTGCTTGTCTTTGCGCTCGTCACGGACTTCATCACGGTCTGGCGTGCCACCACCACGGCGATAGGAACCAAGCACGCCGCCATTTGCCCGAGTGGAAATCTTAACGGGCTCGGCAGTGCCTTTGATTGCTGAGAGCTGACTGATCCGGCTTTCCCATGCATTGCGCAAGCTCGCTCCATTCCGTTGTTCCCGATAAAAAGGCTGGATCGTGGATTCGTAAATGCTGTCCACCGCGAGTGGCGACTGCGCCCAGTTCTTTGGCTTTTCCAAAGTGACGTCGACTCTGGTCTGAGTTGCCATCACGCCGCCGAGCGCTGATTCGCGGAGGACGTCGGAATGGTTGACCACATCACGGTAGTTATCCACCAGGCCTTTCAAAAATCCTGCTAGCGCGGAGATCATTTTGCCGCGGGCGGCATCCTCGTTCTCCTCCAGCATCCCGGCCTGGATGGAAAGAATCAGGTAGCGGATCTGATACTGCCGCGCTTTGGCATAGCCACTGTCCTTGAAGTCATCCTGGCCGTCGCGCCACTCGCGCCACTCACTCTCGCGCTTGCCTTTCTCATCCCACTCTTTCGCTTTCAAGCATTCCAGGTAGAAGTTCAAGGAAGCGGCAGGGCTCGCCACAGCCTCGCGGAGCTTGCCCAGTGCACGAACGTTATTTTTGGATCTACCGTCCTCGAGGGTCTTCTCGATCTTCTCGATCTCCGTCAGGATCGCAGTCCTTTCGGTTTCTGTGAGTTCCTGCGCGGGAGCTGATTCCGTTCCGACCAGGTAGCCGCCCCCTGATACGAGCACCGCTGCTGCCAGCGACATGAGTTTGGTTTTCGAGAACGATTGCATGCAGCGAAACGTAGCCGCCGTCCTATTCCGTAGTGTGTCCATGGTTGTTGATAGCGCGGGTGTGATGAATTTGTTATGGGGTCGGTTCGGGTTGCTTTTAGGGAGTCTCCGTCAGAGTGGACGAACCCAGATGTTCCGATACCGCACCGGCTGCTTATCATTGTGATCCTGTAGTCGGATGGGGGCTTTGTCAGGGTGTGGCGAATAGGTGGCGACTTCGCGGTGCGTGGTCGCCCCAAGCAATTCGAAATGGTTCTGCACCAGGAGGCCATTGTGCAGAATGGTCACCGCCGCCGGGCTCTCCAGCTTGCCATCTTCCACCTTCCATCTGGCAGGCGCGTCCTTGTCTGCGGTGCGCTGTTTCTTGCCTTCGGCATCTTCCGTCTCGTTCTCGCCATGCCACGCCGACAGATCGCTGCCAGCGAAAAGAACGGTTGCATCGGACGGAGCGTCCGATGCAGTTTTTCCCGGCGTCACCACCACTGGGCGCGGGCGGTCGATGTCGTGCACCTTCCACTGCGAGTTTGGCAGCTTCGGCGTGTCACTGTAACCTTCGGGATACACTTTTTCATCCTCTTGCGCCGGGGCTGTGGTGGCAAAGGCAGTAGCAACAGACAGCAGCGTCGTCAGTCGGGCGGCGGTGGAGTGGGGACTTTTTCGGGCGGGCATCATTGGTTGGTCGGGTGATTTCTATCGGTTTGTAAAAGCAGAATAGCGTCCAAAACGGGCGCTATTCCAAAGATGAAGTGTACGTTAAAGGTTCCTCTGATCAGAGCATCAATCGCGGCTCATGAAGATCTGGAGCACATACCAGAACAGCAGGGCAATACCGGAGAACAGGGCAAGAGAAGCCGCCACGTGCTGGCTCGTATTGTAGCGGTGGATGATGTTCGAGGTCGTGTAGAGAATCGAGCCTGCTGCAATCAGCGCCATGATCGCTGAGAAGACAATCCCCAGCGAGAAGCCAAACAGGATGCTGGCGACAATGACTCCGAGCGCTACGAAGAAAGCAATCTTCAAGAATGACCCAAGGAACGAGAAGTCCTTCTTGGTGGTGAAGGCGATCGCGGTGATACCCGCTACCAGCAGCAGAGTGACGACACCAGCTTCAGCGATCACATTCTGGCCAGCAAATTTTGTGGCTATGAGTATCATTGGCAGGAAGATGATCGCTTCAGCGAACACGAAGAGCCCTAAGCCAGCGTACTGCATGCCCCGCGAAGTATCGGAATTCGCCCACTTGTCTGCGAGCCACGACACGCCCATGAAGGCACCGAGCACAATAAGCCAACTCATCCCCGACGTCATACTCGCGGCGAGGTTCACCGCAAAGGGCATCTGCAGCAGAGCCGCCTCGATCGCTATGAAGGCAATGATCGCTCCCGCGACATGAAGGTAAGTCTTCTGAAAGAAAATCGTTCTGGCAACCACATCTGCCTGAGCGACCGTCGTGTAAGGATTTAAGTAGCTTGCGTCCATAATATCAAAGGTTTAAGTGGACTCTAATCGTGGGTAACATGGGCGTCAAGTGAATCCGGTTGTGCAAAAACCTGCCCAAGCGCTCATAGTCCTGGTTGGAAGCACTTGAGAAGCAATCGCATCAGGGTGCTTCCGGGCGCCGTGCCCGCCAGTCACGAACGACTTCTGCCCCATCGAAGGTGGTGGAGACCGAGCCGGTCAACTTACCCTCAACGAATGAGCCCTTGAGTTGGTAAACCATGTTTCCTCCCTCGGGTCGATCACGCGTCACAGAAAAGCTGACGGTATCACTGGCGACTTTGCCGTTGTCGATCGACAACCATCCATCGCCACCGCGACCGATGCGACCGGTGAGGGCGTCACCTTCGACTTTCAATTCCATCGGCATGTCGACGTCTTCATCGTTTGGGCCACGGATGGTGAACGTCCAGTTGCCATTGATCGGCGATTCTTCCGCTGCCTCATTCTCGCCGATGAGTTCCCCGAGTTTCGAATCGATGGCATCTGCCCAGATGCGGTATCCCTTGTCAGTCAGATGCAGGAAGTCCGGCATGATGTCCTGAGGGATGAGCCCCTGCGCCGTCACAAAGCGATAGCCGATGTCGAGAAAGTGGACGTGGTCGCCATCGTCGAGCTTGGCCAGCACTTGATTGATCTGCAGCAACTTGCCCCGCTGCTCATTCATGTTCTCACCGCGCGGAAAGATCCCTAACAGTAACACCTTTGTCTCCGGAAGGGCGGTGCGAAGCCGCTGCACAATCGCGGTGACGCCATCAATAATCTGGCCTGCAGTGTTGTCGATTCCATTGGAGTTGTTGGTGCCGATCATGATCACCGCAGCTTTTGGATGGATGCCCTCCAGGTTGCCGTTGTCGAGACGCCAGAGCACGTGCTGGGTGCGGTCGCCACCGATGCCGAGATTCACCGCCTTCAGCGGGGTGTAGCGCTCCTCCCAGACCTTTGCGCCAACGCCTTCCCATCCCTGGGTGATGGAATCACCAATAAAGATCAGCTGCGAGTCCTGAGTCTCTGTAATGCTGCGGCTCAACTTTTCAGCGCGTTCTTTCCACCAGTCATCTGCACGGGGTGCAGGATTCACTGCCGAATGGCCCGCAGGTTCCTGCGTGGAAACGGGAGTCGCGGTTCCCAGCAAAGCCAGGCCGATGATTTGAGCAATTCGTGTGGGATTCATGAACCCGAAGCCTGCCAACTACCGCGCCCAATGTCGATCCCGATTTCCCGATCTCAGCAGAATCAATTCGAAGCCTCCTCGTCCATGCCATGCGCCCGCCAGAGGTTCACACCGAGCTTGGCGCGCAGCTGCACTTCGGCCTTCATTCAGATCCGTCTTTGGACACGGGCTTATCTTTCGCCCAGCGGATTCGCTACACCCTTTATTGTTCGGCCCGGAGTTCTTTACGAAACTGCACAATCCGGTAGGTTTCCGAGAAGCCCATTCTTTTATGAAACGTAATTGCCTCGGGATTGTTTAGTTCTGCGTCGGTTGCAACCTCTGAACATCCGTTCTCCAGCATCCATGCCTCAGCTGCTTGAATAAGATCTCTTGCATAACTTCTCCCGCGCCATGGCTCCAACACTGTGATGCCTTCTATGTAGCCGACCGGGGACGAAAGGCAGCCATCGACAAGGTTCCTCATTGAGGCCTCCAAGAAGCCAACTGGCTCGTCGTGATCAAATGCAATCCAGCACTGCTTCGATGGATCCCGTAGCCATAACTCCATCTCAGTCAGGTGAAAATCATCTTGCAGCGATGGATACACCTGATATCGGAGCTCCAACCAGACCGGAAGGTGGACTCTATCTGCAACTGTGATCATTCTTTGCTCGGCCAACGAATAACGGTATCCTCTCGTAGATTCAGGGAATCCGTGCGATTTGGGGGATAGGGTGGATTGCGGAGACAGCCTTCGCAACGCGACAAAGACAGGCCAAGCCGGTTTGAAACGATCCCCTTCTTGAACCAATCTGATCTGATGACTGATGACCCGATCGATCAGATCAGATTTCTTGCGGGCGAGGGGCTGCCCGGGCGGCGATAGAGGCGGCGAGACCTTCTTCGATGCTTATGAGCCCGCAGAAGCGATCGTAGATATATCTGGCAACTCGTATGCCGAGCTTGCGGGAAGTCCCCACCATGGAGGTTAGGTTGTCC
>JAQCER010000216.1 GCA_027618625.1 Verrucomicrobiota bacterium | reverse complement strand
TCGTAGATATATCTGGCAACTCGTATGCCGAGCTTGCGGGAAGTCCCCACCATGGAGGTTAGGTTGTCCATGGAGGCGACTCCTCTGAGACTGCAACTGTGCAGGCTGACGTCTCGACGGCGCGCCGCTTCGCGCGCTCCGAGCTCGCTGTCGTTGTTGTGCAGCGGCACTTGCACCTTCTTCAGCACGACGAGGAGCTGCTCTTTTCTTGCAAGGGTCTTGGCTATGCGCTCGTCCAGCTCGCGATAGCCAGTGTGGGTGCTGAACAATTGGTCAAACTTCTTCTCAAGTCGCTCGCTTTCGCCTGGGGTTCTCTGCGCTTCGGGAAGCAAACGCCAGCCGGCCAGCTCGTGATAGTATTCCCAGTAACGGGAGCGAAAGTCTTCGAGGTGCTCGCGGAAGTTCTCCGGCAGCGGGGCGAGCTTCTCATAGTGCCGACCGTCGTGGATCCAGCATAGCGCATGATACAGGGCCAGATGCTCGTACTGCGGCGCAGCGTCAGTGATCAGTGTCTCGGGAAAGGCAATGGCGTCCTGCTCGTGGAAGTAGGTCAGGGCCATTGCTTCGCGGATGCGCACGGCGGCTTCGGCGCTGGTGGCCTTTTCCCCGAACTGCCCGGCAAGCAGGGCGCTCATTGCCGCTTCATCATAGTCCTCTCCTTCCCTGACGATCTCTGCGAGGCGATCGCGCTGTTTTGCAGAGACTTCGAAGATCTCCAGAAAGTCGACGGTGAGCGCGGTGTAGCGGTAGATTCGCTCGCTGGCTTCGCGTCTGAGCAGCACATCGATCACGGTCATCCGATCTTTGCCCTCACGGGTGCAGTAGACGGTGAAATTTGCATTGCAGATGATATGGGTGTGCCAGTATTTGCCCATGACTCGGGCGGAGGTGTCGTCGCTTTGCACATAGCCCTGGCTCATGTAACCCTGGCGCAGGATGGCGTCCACCTCCTCTGCAAAAAAGTCTCCGGCATTGAGTAAAATGTTAGAGACGCTGCCGCTGCTCAAGTTGACCCCGTGCCCGCCGAGGAAACGCACGATCCCGGTTTCGGACGTCTTGGCGTCGTATTTGAGCGTGACGACTGCCGTCCTCAGCGTCGGCCCGAACTCTCCCTGCCAACCTTCCGGCAGCGGCGCCATGTAGCGCTTGCCTTCGCCGGGTGAGTAGTAGACTTCGCGTTCAAACACGACGTTCCATTCCTGGATTTTGATGTCGCGCACAAAGAAGCGATCGAATCCTTTGTATTGGGCATCGGCGGGCAGGGTGCTTTTGTCCAGTTCGCAGCGACGCGTTTCGTGCACGGTCAAATCGGCCTTGCTCGTGCGTCCGCGTCGTTGGGGCTTGTTCTGCCCGTCGCCAGCGCCAGGTGTTTTGCCCTTGCGGCGTTCTTCGCTGGAGTGGTCTTTGGTTCCGCTTTTTCCAGATCCAGTATCCGCATCCGCATCCGCATCCGCATCGGATCCCGATCCCTTCTTCCCCCGCTTCTTCTTCTCCAGTTCCCCTTCGAGGTATCGAATACGTTCGCGAGCCTTCTCCCCTTGGCTAAAGAGTTCCTGCACGACGTTGAGCAACTCTTCGACGATAGCCGCCAAATCCTTCCCACCACTCATTGCTCTGGTGATTCTATCGAGGGTTGCTCTGAGGGACTCCTGCGGACTCATGGCGGCTTACTGGAAAACCGATAGCCAACCCAGTTTATTAAGCAATCCGTAATTTCAAGAATTCGTGACGTTCCCCTGAATCAATGAGAGGATACGAATAACGAATATGGGGCGGCCTGATCGACAAGATTCCAAAGCTGACCGAGACTGGCAAATGAGGATTGTTCCTCGTCGATGAATTTGCGGCGACCCTCCTTGAGATCGTGAGGTTCATCATCTCCGAGTTCCTGTTTCTTAGATGATCTGGGGGAACCTGCGGCCCTTGAAGGAATTATACTAAGACATCGTGAATGACGTGACCATGAACATCCGTCAGCCGCCGCTCAATGCCGTTGTGGTAGAAACTGAGGCGTTCGTGATCAAGGCCAAGGAGGTGCAGAATCGTGGCGTGGAAATCATACACCGTCGCCACATTCTCGACCGCCTTGTAACCAAAGTCATCGGTCGCACCGTAACTGTAGCCTGGCTTGACCCCGGCACCGACCATCCATGCAGTGAAACCTGCGGGATTGTGATCGCGGCCGCTCGCACCTTTCTGGAAAGTGGGCATGCGGCCGAACTCCGTGCACCAGACCACTAACGTGTCCTTGAGCAGACCACGCTGTTTCAGATCGGTAATCAACGCCGCTGTGGGCTGATCGAGAACGGGGCCATGGATGCTGTATTGTTCCTTGAGAACTTTGTGACCGTCCCAGTTGCTGACACCTTCCCCGCCGGTCTGGTAAGCGCCATTGAACAGTTGCACGAAACGCACTCCCTTCTCAACCAGGCGCCTCGCGAGAATGCAGTTGCGCCCGTAGGCAGCACGCAGATCTTTCACTTTGTTCCCCGATTCATCAGCGCCATACATTTTCAAAACGTGTGCCGGCTCAGACGAAAGATCGCTGACTTCTGGAACGCTCATCTGCATGCGCGCTGCCAGCTCGTAACTGGAAATTCTCGCCGCCAGCTCGGAATCCCCAGGGAATCGATCGAGGTGGTGACGGTTGAGTTTTGTCAGGAAGTCGCGCGTGGCGGCGTCACTTTTGGGCGAAATGTTAGAAGGTCGGGCAAGATTGCGGACGGGATTTGCAGCATTGAAATCGGTGCCCTGAAACGCGGCGGGAAGGAATCCCGGGCCCCAGCAATTGACGCTCGACTGAGGGTTGCCGCGCGGATCTGGAATGGCCACATACGCAGGGAGCGTGGCATTTTCACTGCCGAGCGCATACGTCACCCAGGCACCAGCGCTGGGAAAACCATCAAGCGTGAAGCCGGTGCTCATGAAGTTTTCACCCGGCCCGTGCGTGTTGGTTTTGCCAGTGAGCGAGTGAATGAAACACATGTCATCTGCCAGCGCTCCTAGATGAGGCACGAGATCGGAGATCATTTTTCCGCTCTGGCCGCGCGGGCGGAATTCCCACGGGCTCTTGACCAGGTCGCCCTGCTCACCCTGGAACGTGATCAACTTGTCCCCTCCCGGCATCGGCTGGCCGTGGCGACGGATCAGCTCCGGCTTGTAGTCGAATGTATCGAGGTGACTGCACGCGCCCGAGCAGAAGATCATGAGCACGTTTTTCGCCCGCGCCGGAAAGTGTCCCCTGCGTGATGCATTGGGATTGGCGGGATCGATCTGCGGGCGAATAGGGATCTTACCAGCAGCGCTTTCCCGAATCTTGCTGTCGCTGAGCAGGCCTTCTGCTCGCAGCAGGTCCGTGAGTGCAATGCTGCTGAGGGCGGTCGCGCTCTGGGAGAGGAATTGTCTGCGATTGAGGAGTGGATGATTCATGACGGACTCAAAACACGAACAGGAACTCACTGGTGTTAAACATTGCCCGGCAGAATGCCTCGATCCCCTCGGTCCTGATCATTTCTTGTGAGGCCTGTTGCTCGAAGTCATCCGGTTCGCGGGAGAATGCCAGCTCGAAGGCGCGGGTCACTTTTGCTGCATCCGATTGCTCGCTGGCGAGGCGCTGTGCGAGGATCTCTGCGTGCTGGAGAACGAACGGGCTATTGAATAGATTCAGTGCCTGTAGTGGAGTGTTAGAGCGACTCCGTTTTGGAATAACCTGATTGCCGTCCGGGCAGTCGAACGAACCGAAGACGGAGTCCTGTTCCTGACGAATCTTGAACTGGTAAACCATTCTCCGAAACTCCGCGGGCCCGAATTTTTCTTTCGGAAAGTAGTGCATGACGTTTTCGACCTCAACGTCGTGAAGATAAAACCCAGGGCCGCCACCAGTGAGATTCAGCGCGCCGGAGACGGCGAGGATCGAGTCGCGGATGGCCTCGGCCTCCAGTCGGCGGGGAGGATAGCGCCAGAGCAATCGTGAACCTGCATCGACGGCAGCAGCATCGGTTCGGGGTGCACTGGACTGCTGGAAGGTGCTGGAAAGCAGGATGAGTTCCTGCATGTGCTTCACGGACCAGCCGCTGCGCATGAATTCATCGGCCAACCAGTCGATCAACTCGGGGTGTGTAGGCGCTACGCCATTTCCACCGAGGTCGCTCGGGGTTTCGGCGATGCCGGTGCCGAAGATGTAGTGCCAGATGCGATTGACCATGACTCTGGGCGTCAGCGGGTTGTCCTTGCTCGCAATCCACTGGGCAAGCTGCACCCGGCGGTTCTGTTCAGGCTCTTCCATCGCTAACCCTAACGAACCCAGAACGGTGAGCGCATCGGGAGCTACCTGCTCACGTTGCTGCGTGTGATCCCCGCGGTAGAGGCGATACGTCGGGCCCGGCTGGGAAAAGGTGCCCGCCCAGGCAGTGGGCCCGTTTTTCAAATCGCTGATCTGCTCCTGGAGGCGTGCGGCCTCATCAATGAGGGTGCGGGCCTGAGTCGCATCCGCTTCGGAAAGCGCGGCGAGGAAAGCGTTCGGATTGCTCGCGCCTCGAAACGGAGCGCGTCCGGCGGAACTGGCGATCGTCATCCAGTCCTTGCCATCCAGCGATGCCTCAATCTGGTAGTCGGTCGCGACGCGGTCCGCAAACTGGCCCTGGCGATCACGGCTCCAGATGATCTTCTGAATCGGCGCCGTCTGCGCGAATTCGATCTGCACCCAGCCGGTGCCGCTGTTGTTGGAAATCCAGCTTCGGGCATTTCCCGTGCGGCCGTCATTGATGTGTTCCAGCTTGTGGGCCTCGTAGCCGGGCAGAGTTCCGGAAGCTGTGGGCTTTGCGCCTGAATCGGCGAGGGCAATGTTAGCCCCACCGGTGTCGTAGACCTCCAGCTCGTCAATGCACGGCTCGCCGCTGGAAGCCGCACGAATGGTGAAGCGCACAAAACGGGCTTCAGTCGCGGCGAGCGTTTCCACGTTTTCACGAGGATCGACCGCCGGGCGCTGGGGATCCGCGGACTCGTCCGACTGGCGTGCTGCTTTAAGCTTCAGCGCGTCCAGAGTGGTCTTGTTGGCTTCGAGAGACCGCGTCAACTCGGCCAGACGATCCGCAGTGGCAGGGTCTTTAGGTCGCGGCAGCGGGCGATCTGCGTATTGCACACCAGCGAATATTGCCTGCATCGAGTAGTAATCTTTCTGCAGGACGGGGTCGAACTTGTGGTTGTGGCAACGCGCGCACCCTAACGTTAGCCCCAAAAACGCAGTGCCTGTGGTATTGATCATGTCCGCCAGTTCGTCCTGACGCTGCATGGCGGTGAGGTTGGGGTCCGGACTCTTGACGATGTCGTAGGGCCCGGCGACGAGGAAACCCGTGGCAGCATCCGCGCCCAGGGCGTCTCCGGCGAGCTGATCCTTGATGAACGCATCGTACGGCTTGTCATCGTTGAATGCCTGGATGACCCAGTCGCGGTAGTGGTAAGCGGTCTTGCGTTCGCGGTTGGTTTCGAAGCCATTGGAATCGGCATAGCGCGCGACATCCAGCCAGTGCCTGCCCCAGCGTTCGCCGTAGCGGGGGCTTTCCAGAACACGCGCCACCAGTTGCTCCCAGGCATCACTGCTGGTGTCATTGGCGAAGGCCTCGACCTCCTCGAGCGTCGGCGGCATGCCATGCATGACCATGTATAAACGCCGGATCAGGGTTGGGCGGTCAGCCGCAGCTGAGGGATTGAGCTTGTTTTCGCGCAGCTTGGCGAGGACGAAGGAATCGACCTCGTTCGCGATGAAAGGATCACTCTCGATCGGAACCGACGGACGCACGACAGGCTGGAACGACCAGTGATCGGTGGTGATTTCAGCAGCCGTTTCCGATCCTACGGGAAAATCCGCGCCTGCATCGATCCATTGTCGCAACACATCGCTTTCCTCCTGCGTCAGGCCCGGGCCTTTTGGCGGCATCCGTTGCTTGGGATCGTCGCTGGTGACACGGCGGATGATGTAACTGGTCGCACTGTCGTGCGCGGTGAGCAGAGGCTCTCCCGAATCTCCACCCAGGGCGATGCCTGCGGGAGTGTCGAGTCGCAGCTTGCTCTTCTGCTTGTCTTCGCCATGACAATCATAACAATGCTCAGCGAGGATCGGTTCAACCTTTTCCGTGAAGGTGTCCGCGCGGAGCTTCGATCCCGGCAGCACCAGGCCTATCAACATGATTGCAGAAAGTGTTCCGCGGTGCGAAAGGAGCGTTCGCACTTGGGAACGTGATGTTTTCAGGAAATCAGACATTCGTATCGAGCCTTCGGTGAGCAGGCTTCCGCTTACTTTACTTTACCAGAATCGAGTGTTCCTCATGGAGTGCACTCTAAAAACTTTTCCGCACCAATAAACAAATAATCAAGCAAATGTATAAATAAAGAGGTATGCAATGAGGGTTTCCGCTTGTTTTTCTGTAAGTATCTGACAGTGAGTATGGAAAGATATATTACTGAACAATA
>JAQCER010000215.1 GCA_027618625.1 Verrucomicrobiota bacterium | reverse complement strand
GGTTGGAAAGCTCGGCCCGTTCTGCTTTCCTCGCGACCTTCCGCACTCTGCCGAGCAATCGCTCTACACCGAGAAACTGGCGGTACGGATGGTGCATGGCCATGTCGACGAGGAAGCTGCCATCACCACAGCCCAGATCGATCTCCAGTGGAACATCGCCTCCGCCCGGAAGTTCTGCTTGTGTCAGGTGGCGGAAATAATCTTTCGGAACGAGCTCGAGTCTCTCGTAGGCCCGGTCGGGCGCTCCAAAATTCATTCTTCCTTCTCTCCGCTGGCAGGTTCTTTCTCTTGATCGACGTCCGCAGTGACCTTCTCAACGAGTTCGTCGAACTTCGCCAGTATCGCTTCGAGTTGCTGGCGGCGTTCCGTTTCGGCCTCGGCTTCTTCGCGCGTAGGGAGAGGCTCTTTTGAGAAGCGAACAACGAGCCGGACGTAACCGGATGCCAGCACGTACTCCTGCAGGATATCCTTCACTTTCTGGGCGCGCCCATTCAGATACGGGCCAGCCTTGATGAACACTGGGATATCCTGATCGAGGGGCAAGTTCTCTGTGCTGTGCTGCGGCGACCAGGTGAAAAACGATGTTCCGGGCATCGGGCTGCCGAATGGACTGATGGCATAGTGCTTGGTTGCAAAAGTGCCGGCCCGGATCGTGAACGCCACTGGGACGATCGATTCGCTTTCCAGGGAATCGGCTTCAGTTTCGAGCAACCCCAGTTGCCTCTTCACAAACTCGAGATCCTTGATCGAAAAAAGAATTTCAGTCGTCCTCTCAGGTGCAGGCGACCGCGTTTCCACCTGGATCAGATCCCCGCCTCCGATCGGCTTGATTTCCAGGCTGACTCTGCAGTAGACGGGCTCGGAAAAACGCGCTTTGAACTTGGTCATCACCAGGCCCAGCTCGGCGGCAACGTCGCTGCCAGTGACCGGAATTTGCTCAAGCGAACTCTGGGCAGAAGCACCAGTCACCGACACTGACACCAAAGCAGCGGCGGTGGCAAAGGCACAGGCGAGGAACAGATTTGGTTGGAATCGTGCAATCATCCCGGAAGGTGCGCGGGAATCGCCAAGCCGTCAAATGTTCTGCCAATTCTACTTCCTTGACGCGTCCTTGATCACATCCACCAGATTCGTCGTGCTGATCCGATTGATGACGAACTGCTGCCGGGCAAGTGCCAGGCGAAGTTCCTGCTGCGCCGCCGTTTCACTGGCGAGTCTGTTCTCCAGTTCCCGGAGCCGATCCATCGTCCTTTCTCGGAAATCGCTGTAGCGGAGTGCAAGCAGGAGTCCCGTGATCCCGGCGACAATTCCGAACAGGATAGGGATCGTCTTGAAAATGCTGGTGGCGCTGCCGAAGGAAACTTTCTGCGCATTCGCAGTGGCACCGAGGTATTTTGTAAGAGTGCGATCGTATTGGCCCGTCCGGATGGTGGTGAGAATCCCTTCTTCGAGTTTCTGGTTGAGGTTGGAATCGCCTGCTGCTGTGGCAAACGTGCGCTCACTGGGCGCGATACCGCTCTCGACGATTCGGACAGTCGACCCGATCCGTGGCAGTTTCTCCAACGCCTGCTTGCCGACCACGGTGTCGAGAAGCGCAACCTCAGCGCGATCATCCATGATCACTGCGAAGGCTTCAGTTGGTGACAGTGTCAGGGTCAGTTGATCGCCGAATCCGTGGCGTTTCAGGTAGTCGATCAGGCCGTAGTTGGTTGCGATCACTGCGATCTGTTTGGTGCGCAGATCTTCCATCCCGCGAACAAGCGAACGATCGTTCGCAAACAGTGTATGCTCGGTTTTCGCGTAGGGAAGAGTCGCGATTTGATCGGAGCGCAGCACCCCGTAAGAAGTCCCCAGCAGCACTTCATCCTTATCCGCTTCCGTCGGGTTGGCCACCGCGACGCGAATCTCCGCCTCCAAGCCCACGGCGACGGCTGCTGCCTCAAAGATTTCGACATCCAGCCCCGACGGCTTGCCGCTGGAATCAAGGTACTGATAAGGTGGGTGATCAAATGTCCCAACCCCAACCATCGAGTCTCCACCTTGCGCGCCCATCGCAAGCAAAATCGCGATCCCAAACGCCGCGAATCCGCCCACACAACGTGGTGCATGCGGAGCGCTTATAGGACTACCAGAAGTCATGAATGGAAAAGCTAGTATATATATTATATATGGAAAGCATGAAAATACAAATGCGATGCACGCTCGTTGCTCAAGTCGCGCGATTCCAGGAGTCTTATATGATTGATAATGAATAATTTACGAGCCATTAGCCTACTGATGGCGGTGGTCGGTTGTGGCGTTCTGGTGGTGGCTTTCGCGCTGCCTGAGCTGGCCACTCGAGGAAAGTGGCTGCTGTTTGTGGGCGGGGTGATGCTGACGGGGGCTTGGTTGCTGCTTTGGCGAAGTTCCCGGCGGACAGAGGCTACCGAGAGTGAGCGGTTGCTTGAGCTGCGGCATGAGATTGAACTGGAAGCGTTGCGACTGGAAAAACAGCGGGCGGCATGGCGGCGCCAGCGTGCGCTTCACTTTGGGGAAGAGGAGATCGAATTCGGAAGCGCACTCGAAGACGTTGCTGACGAGCCGGCGGAGTTGATAGCGGTTGCTGAAAAGCCACCGAAATGGGATGAGCTGGACGCAAAGATGCTGGCATTGATGCGCGTGGAATCCGAGCGCCTGTTCCGCAATGTGCTCGACAATGCCTACGTCAGGGATGGAGAATTCGATCGCAGCCGGCTAGGCGATGACTTGATTCAGCTGATGGAGTCGGTGGCGCGCATCTACAAGCCGGACTCGGAGCATCCACTGCTTGAGACCAGCGTCGAGCGTCTCTTGCGGGCAATGAATCACGCATCGGTACAAATGTTAGTGCACCTGGAGCAGCTCCCGCTCGATGTGAAATCGTACAATCTAAGGGAGACCTACCAGTATATCAGGTCCGGCACCAAATACTACGGCTACTACAAGAAAGTTGAGCCCTACTGGACCTACGCCAGGCCACTCTACCACCTTGGAAGACTGGCGATGGGAACGAATCCCATTACCATTGGAGTCGGTTGGGCGGTCAGCGAATTGATCAAACATGGATCGGTCAACTACGCCCATTCTTACGCGCTGCGAATGCTCCACGACACCGTGCGGATCCTGGGGAATGAGGCTGCGGGAATTTTTGGCAACGACTTTCGTCACCGCGACCCCGCCTGGATATATGGCATTGAGATCGTAGCCCTGATGCGGGCATTTCCCAGCACCCAGGCAAGGCTGGAGGGGGCTTTGCGGGAAGTCGCAGGGCTTACGCTGCGCAGTGAATACGATCGCATCTTTCTCTACGGCTGCCTCGCCGGCAGGACAACGCCACGGCCTGATCGCTTTGCAGGAAGAGATTTTCTGACATTGCGGGAGCGGCAGCAGATTGCCAGTCGGCTTGAGCGTCACGTGGAGAAAGAAGGATTGGACCAGTCCGCCCGTGAGTTTGAAGGCTGGAAAGCGGGTGCCGAACAGCGGCTGGGCATCCATCTGCGCCTTGGGAGTGAGCAGTCTCATCCCACTGACCAGGCAGCGACATTGAGTGCGCTTCGGGCGCTCGCCAGTTTCCTCATTCAATACAAACACAAGAATTGCGATGATCTGCGGCCGCTGCTGTCCCAGACGCAGTTGGCAACGGGGCCATCGGCAAGCGAATTCGACTCTGCCTGGCAGTCCATCATTGCCGAACCTCCCATGCTGTACGAGATCCCAGTGATGGTTGCAGGATCCAGCGTGGTGCGTCGATTTCTGGAAGACCTGATACAGATCGAAGCCGGTCACGCGCCCCGGTTTCCGGAATCGGCTGAGGCGATCGAGGAGACCGCGGGCTATTATCGAGAAGATGCCTCAAAGTGGCAGGCCAAACTCTGCTCGGCCTACACTCAGTTTCTTCTCAGCGGAATCGATCAAGCGGCAGGGAGCTTTAAGCAGTTTCCAGAAACCGCGGCACCCCTGTTGCTCGGATTGCTGAACGAGGGGGAGTCGGTCGAGTTCTTCTACGATGATCTTTCCATTGTCTCCGCTGCCCCCAGTGACGCCCTCGACAGCCTGACCCATCGCAAGTATGTCCTCTGCGCCACCCGCGAGCGGATGTTGCTCATCGCCACGTCGATCGAGCAGTCAGATGTGGTCTGGAGCGCAAAGAAGGGGGGGATATCAATCCGGCGGGCGAGGGGAGTAGTCACCGACGACTGCCACATTTCCGGTGGCCGATGGCTGCTCGACGCGGAGCAGGAACCTGCTGCAATCAAAGTCGCCGGAAGAAAATTGACTTCTTACGAAAAGCGCTTTGCCAAGTTGCAGGACTGGGTGTCTGAGGAGGCTCCGCTGAGTGCAATCGGATGATCGGATGAACGAACAAGGGAAACCTTTCCAATAAAAAGATTTGCACCGGGGCCGGGAATTGCTAGCGAATGTGCATCATGAGTGAGCCCATTAAAGTTGCTGTAACGGGCGCAGCCGGTCAGATCGGTTACGCCCTCCTGTTTCGTATAGCCTCCGGTCAGATGTTCGGCCCGGACCAAAAGGTGTCACTGCATCTGATCGAAATACCACAGGCACTGGAAGCACTGAACGGTGTGGTCATGGAACTCGAAGACTGCGCCTTTCCACTGCTCGAAGACATTGTCCCCACTGCCGACTTGGACAAGGGCTTCAATGGCGTGAACTGGTCACTTCTGGTGGGGAGCGTGCCACGAAAAGCAGGAATGGAGCGCAAAGACTTGCTCGAAATCAATGGCAAGATTTTCACCGGTCAGGGGCAGGCGATCTCCCGTAATGCAGCGTCTGATGCCAAGGTGCTTGTCGTTGGAAATCCCTGCAACACGAACTGCTTGATCGCCATGAACAACTGCGACAGGATTCCGAATGATCGATTCTTTGCCATGACTCGACTCGATGAGAATCGTGCCAGGACGCAGCTGGCCATACGCGCCAACGGTCATGTCAGTGAGGTTTCGAACCTTGCGATCTGGGGGAACCATTCAGCCACGCAGTATCCAGACTTCTACAATGCGAAAATCGCAGGACGCCCTGTGACTGACGTGATCACCGATAGCGATTGGCTTCAGGGGGACTTCATCAAGACCGTGCAACAGCGCGGCGCCGCCATCATCAATGCGCGGGGAGCATCATCCGCAGCATCTGCTGCCAACGCCATCGTCGATACGGTCGTCAGCCTCACCGCCCCAACTGCGGCTGGCGAATTCCACAGTGTCTGCGTCTGCTCCGACGGCAGCTACGGAGTCGACCAAGGACTGATCAGTTCCTTCCCCATCCGTAGCGACGGCAAGAAGTGGGAGATCGTCCAGAACGTCCCACTCAACGACTTCAGCCGAGCAAGGATCGACGCATCCGTCGCAGAGCTGAACGAGGAGCGTGAGGCCGTTGCGGGCTTGCTGCCTTAAATTGATTCCAGCTGTCCGCTGTCCGACCTATTTGCGAGCTGCTCGGGCCTCGTCGCGCTCTCTGTCCCGCTGCGCCAATTGCCTTGATCGCTTAGGCTTAGGACGAAAGCACCGCTGGCTATCGCGCCGAGCCGGAAAGAGACGTAATGAAAATTGGAATCTATAGCTTCCAGTCTTCGATCCTGTGTCCGCGAAGTTTCATTCCCAAATGAATGCCGAAATCCGTCAAGAGTCCCTTCAAATGAGTAGTTCGTAACACTGCCCAGGTATCGACTGGCCAGCTCATTCTGTGCACGACAAACTTCACTTGCAATTCCAATCGAGAGAATGGGGAAATCTCACGACGAATGATAGGCAATCTCGTGAACCGACGCAACTGCGGACAGGCGCAACTACAACTACAAATAGGAATTGCAATCGCTGGCTGGGCACCACAGAATCGCGGCTATGATGAAAACGAAGATCTTCGCGTGGTCACTGCTCTACTTCACCTTGACGGCAGCGTTCGCTCAAGAGAACGCCAAGAAAGGCGAATGGAGATCCCTTTTCGATGGCAAGTCACTTGCGGGTTGGACGGACGGAGCTGGGAAGGAAGTCAGCGGGGGCTGGCATGTGGTCGATGGAACGATTCATCGCAAAGACAATGGAGGTGATATTTTTTCCAAAGACGACTACTACAACTTCGAGCTGGAGTTCGAATGGAAAGTCGCGAAAGGCGCGAACAGCGGCCTGAAGTATCGCTTCACTTCCTATCACGGCAAGGACATCGGCTGTGAATACCAGGTGCTCGATGATGCAAATCATTCCAACGGAACGAACCCTAAACAGACGGCGGGATCCCTCTACGATGTGATTGCTCCCGATCCAGAGGCAAAAAAATTGAAGCCAGTGGGTCAATGGAACACGTCGAAGATCGTCGCGCAGGAAGGCAGAATCCAGCACTGGCTGAATGGTAAGAAAATTCTTGAGGTAGACATGGAGAGTGCCGAGTGGACGGCGGAGCTGGAGAAGAGCAAGTTCAAGGACGCTCCGACGTTTGGGCAAAG
>JAQCER010000214.1 GCA_027618625.1 Verrucomicrobiota bacterium | reverse complement strand
GGCCAAATCTCGAACAAGTCTAGTTGCCCGCAATTTTCACGATTTCACCTAAAAAAGTGAGTTCTGAATTTATTATTCGTGTGTGTTGCTGGCGGATCCACCCGCAGTGTACCCTCCAACTCAATGACTTCAGTGAGTGGAACCCATTGCCCGAAAGCTCACTTTTGAGCAACATTATCGGGAGCGGAAGTCACAATCGATTCCGCGGATTCCGATGGCGTCTCACGCGCTGGCTTGTCCTTGTCATGCTCGACCGAGCACCCGCCGGGTGCCATTCAACTGCGAATGCCAAGCCTGGGCAAGATCCACCTTTGAAGCGCGACGTAGGCAACGAGGATGCCGACCATTATGAGAACCTCCTTCACAACTGGAGGATAGCCGGTGCACATTCATTTGCAAAAAATAAAAAAGCGGAGATCCGTGAGGACCTCCGCCAGATGATGCAAAAAGAATTTGCTGAGGGTGTGCTTCTAGAAGTTCAGACGGAAACCTGCGCCGTAGGTCTGGCCTTCTTCTTCAAGCTTGGTGGTTGCGACAAAAGACAGGCTCTTGTAGATTGGCACCAATCCCGTAACGACGCCATAGAAGTTGGCTTCGCTGTCGATGTAGTCGAGACCGGCGGCAGCACCGAGCTCAAACCATTTGCAGCTGTTCCAGCGAAAGCCGATCTGCGTGAAGGCACCGAAATCTTCGACGACGTCTTCGTAGAATCCACCCACTTCAGTGGTCAGGTCAACGGACTCCACCAGTTCATGGTGAAGGCCGATGCCGAAACCGGCGTCCGAGGTATCGTCCTGGATAGTACCAAAAAGGGAAATGTAAGCATTGTCCGCGATCGAGACTGAAAGTCCGAGTTGAGCGCCATTGGCTTCGTCAAACCCTTCGAGGTCGTAGGTGCTGAATGCCCAGTTCGCCTGAGCATAGTCGTAGCTGATTCCAGGGGTATCAGCGTGGGTTACAGCCGGAGCTGCCAAGGCTATGAGAGTGCATGCACGAGTCAGGAGTTTCTTCATGAGTAGGTGTTTAGTTGGTTAGTATTAAGTTCGCCCCTCTTTGAGAGCAAAAACCGAGGGCTTTCGCAACTCTAAAATTCATCCGTTCGCGATCGCTCTGTGTCCACGGTGCGTATTCTGTCCGGTGGAGGCTTGCAAATAGGCCCAATTAAGCGATAGTAATTATGTCTTTTATCAAAAATACAACTAAGCTTAATAGTTAACCGATGTAAAATATATGAGCCTACGAAAAAAATCATTGATGACTCTGTTCTGCCTTACGGCTGCTGGTGCAGCATCAGGGCAGGATTCTCCGGGGAGCCCTCCCGCGCCCGAGCCCGATTACCCGCCTCTGGCTAAGGTGATTGAGGGCTATACCCAGCTCACTTCGAAGAGCGAGAGCGGCCAGGCATTTTACACGGTTTGGAAAAAGGGAAACGAGCAGCTACTGGCAGAGCTGCCGAAGGATTTTAGCACAGCGAAGCAGTTCGTCGCCATGACAGTGGCAAGCGGAGAGGCATACGCTGGCCTGCAGGCTGGCGAGAAATACGTGTATTGGAAGCAGTATGGAACCGACAAACTTGCGCTGGTTGAGCCTAATCTGGAAATCCGCTCGACGGGTGACAAAGAGTCCCAATCGTCGATCAAGCGTCTCTTTACGGACAAGGTTCTCCTGGAAGTGCCGATCGTAACCTGGGTCCCCAAAGGTGGCCCGGTCATCGATCTCGATGCCTTTGTCATGAGTGGAGCGCCTGGCTTCTTCGGCAGCAGTGCTGCGGGAATCAACCGTGGCATGTTCGAAGTGAAGACCGCGAAAGTCTTTCAGGACAATATTGAAATCGGCATCGAAGCGCCGACCGGCCAGGGCCAGCTTCGCGAGTTCCACTACTCGATCAGCCGCATTCCTGACGCGGAAAAGGCTGGCTACAAGGCACGCGCTGCCGACCCTCGAATCGGATATTTCACAACGCACTACTCTGACTTCGGCCTGTTCGAAGAAGGCAAGGACGTGACTCGCTTCATCAACCGCTGGCACCTTGAGAAGGCGGATTCAAAATTGAAAGTCAGCCCGCCGAAGAATCCGATCAAGTTCTACGTTGAGCACACAACCCCCATCCGCTATCGCCGCTGGGTGAAGGATGGTGTTGAACTCTGGAACAAGGCATTTGAGAAAGTCGGCATCGTTGGAGCCATCGAAGTTTATTTCCAGGACGCCGAATCCGGTGCCCACATGGAGAAAGACCCGGAGGACGTGAACTATAATTTCGTCCGCTGGCTGAGCAACGGGGTAGGCACCGCCATCGGGCCCAGCCGCGTGCATCCTGAGACCGGCCAGATCCTTGACGCCGACATCATTCTTACGGACGGCTGGATTCGCCACTGGTGGCAGCAATACAACGAAGTAATGCCGGAAGTGGCGATTGAAGGCTTCGCGCCCCAGACGCTCGCCTGGTTGCACAAGAACCCGCAGTGGGATCCACGGGTGCGCCTCGCACCGCCAGCACGCAGGCAGGAAATGTTTGAGAAGAATCAATCGACACCGATTCCGGCACTGGGCGGCCATGGCGTAGCCTCAGTCGATTCACAGATGATTGGCGATCAGGAATACGACGGCCTGATGGGACGCCTCAGCCAGGTCAATGGCCTCTGCCAGGCTGCCAACTGCAAGAGCCACGGCATCGCCATGATGCACATGGCCCTGAGCATCGCTGCGGCAAATGCAGGTGCCGAAGGTGGCGACGCTGACAAAGACGGCGACAAGAAGGATGAGGACAAGAAGGAAGAGGACAAGAACAAAGAGCAAATGGTTGACGGCATCCCTGAGTCGTTCATCGGGCCTTTGCTGGTCGATCTTGTAGCGCATGAAGTCGGCCACACACTCGGTTTGCGTCACAACTTCAAGGGCTCAAGTATCTACACTTACGAAGAGATCAATGGCGATGAAGTAAAGGGCAAGAAGCCATTCGCAGGCAGCGTCATGGATTACCTTCCGATCAACATCGTTGCGATAAAAGATGCGAAGAAGGGTGACTACGGCATGATCGACCTTGGTCCGTACGACGTGTGGGCGATCGAGTATGGCTATACCTTCGAGACAGATCTGAAGCCCATCCTCAGCCGCGTGGCTGATCCGGAACTTCAGTACGCCACCGACGAAGACACCTGGGGGCCTGACCCACTGGCCCGCCGCTACGACTTTGGTAAGGATCCGCTGGCCTACGCCAACAATCAGATCGCCCTGGCGCGTGAGCATCGTACCAAATTGATCGAAAAATTCGTCAAGAATGGCGACAGCTGGGCAAAAGCCCGCCGTGGGTATGAGTTGACCCTGACGACTCAATTGAACGCGCTTTCGATGATGGCAAACTGGATCGGCGGCACCTACGTTTACCGCGATTTTAAAGGTGATCCGAACGGCCGGGCACCCGTGGAAGTCGTCCCTGCCGAGAAGCAGCGCGCTGCCCTGAAGTTCGTCGTGGAGAATGCCTTTACCGACGAGGCCTTCGGTCTGACTCGTGAGATGATCCAGTATCTGACCGTCGACAAATGGTGGGATGACAGTAGCTCCATCTTTGCTGATCCAGGTTGGCCGGTGCACGACCGCATTCTTGGCATTCAAGCCTCTGCGATGACCGCTCTGTTGAACCCGACCGTTCTGGGCTACGTCTACGACAATGAATTTCGCGTGCCGTCCGATCAGGACGCCCTTACGTTGCCAGAAGTGATCGAGACCATTCGCTCCACGGTGTGGGCCGGACTGGACAAGAAAGATGATACCGTCCACACCGCGCGGAAGCCATTCTTCTCAAGTCTTCAGCGCAACCTTCAACGTGAGCACGTCGATCGCCTGATCGATTTGACTGCACCCGAAGTCGCTTCCATCAGCCCGGCCTTCCGACCGATCTCTGATCTGTCGACCGATCAACTGACATCGATCAAATCGGCGATCGAGCCAGTCCTTGCCAAAGGTGGGCTCGACTCATATACGCGTTCGCACCTGCGGGAAACCGCAAAGCGGATCGAGAAGGCTCTAAACGTAGATTACGTAATTCAGAAGTAAGCGGCTTTCGCAGGCGCCTACTTCCGCTGCATGATAGTCGCAGCATGGGCACGAAAAAGCCCGGTGGTTGTACCGCCGGGCTTTTTCTATTTACCGTTGGAAGTTGGAAGAGGGCATCGCTGGTAGCGCCATGGATTTGAAATCTAGTCCAGATTTCGCCCGGAAGAAATGCTTCCGTATTTCGCGGTTGCGCTGTCGATTTGAGTTTTTCATTGGCATTCTTCGTTGTTCGGCTTTGGTAGGGGACACCGAATGTCGAACGAACTCAGCACCTACCTGCAGCGGGAACCGCTGACGAACCTTGCGAAGAAACTCACTACCGCTGCGTGGATCGTCAGTGGTGCGGTGTTGGTGCTGGTGGCGGCGATGGGGCGGATCAACATTACGCTGCCGGAGGGGGTGGATTTTGGCTGGTTGCCTCCAGTCTACTCCACTTTTAACGCGCTCTGTGCGGTAACATTGATCGTTGCGGTAATGTTCATCAAGGCGGGCAAGGTTGGGCTGCACCGCTTCGCTATTCTCGTGGCGATGGGATTCTCTGGTTTGTTTTTGTTGGGATACGTGGCGTATCACATGACGAGTGACCCGACCAGCTATGGCGGTGAAGGTGCGATGAAAACGGTGTACTATTTTCTGCTGATCACGCACATCGTATTAGCTGCGTTCAGTCTACCTTTCATTTTGTTAGCCTTCATCAGCGGGCATACGAATCACTTTGCGCAGCATCGCAAGCTGGTGAAATGGGTGTTTCCGTTGTGGCTGTATGTGGCGGTGACGGGACCGGTCGTTTACTTGATGCTGCGTCCCTACTACGGGTAACAGAACAGGCGGATGCTTGCGGATTTACTGACAAAGCACGAAAAGATTCTTGCGGAGTGCGCGATCGCTGAGCGCCTGCGGCGGCAGCCGGGCATTGAGTTGCATCCGACACTTTACAACACGCCGTTGATCTACGGACCGGAGGCAGCGCGGCGGTCGATGGTTTCATTGTATGAGGAATACCTGGCGACTGCGAAAGAGGCTGGGTTGCCGCTGTTATTGACCGCACCGACTTGGCGATTGGATCCGCTGAGGGTGGCGGCGGCGGGGGTGCCGACTTCGATCAATGCCGACGCGGTGGATTTTTTGAGAGAGGTGCGCGGTGATCGCGCGCAACCCGTGCTGGTGGGTGCTTTGCTCGGGCCGAAAAACGACTGTTATCGGCCGGATTTGGCGCCGGATTCCGCTGAGGCGGAGGTGTTTCATGCGATTCAGGTCAACGAATTGGCGTCGACGGCGGCGGATTTCCTGCTGGCGCAGACCCTTCCTTCGGTGGCGGAGGCCTTGGGAGTTGCGCGGGCGATTGCGTCGACCGGGCTGCCATACATCCTCAGCTTTTGCGCTGGAGCAGACGGTCATGTGCTGGACGGGACGCCGCTTCCGCAGGCGATGGCTTTCATTGATGAAGATCCTGTCCTGGCGCGTCCGCCGGTAGGTTACTTTGTGAATTGCACTCACCCCCGGTTCCTTCTCGATCGCTATGCGCCTGGAAGTTTGCCACGACTGATCGGCATTCAGGCGAATGGTTCATCAAAAGATGTGAGCAAACTCGACGGGTCGGGCGCGACTGAGGCGGATCCGGTGGCTGAGTGGACGCGGGCGATGCTAGAGCTGCATGAGAAGCACGCGGTGCCGATCCTCGGAGGCTGTTGTGGAACTGAGTTGTCCCACATGCGTGGCTTGGCAGATTTGGATTAACTTGAACCAACCATTGGCGCCAAACTCTTGCTGGCTGTGATCTTTTTCAAAATCGACTGCGCGTAGATGATGGTGACGATGGCCATGGCGACATTGATCGCGGCCATGCTCCACCAGAATCCAGTGAGGCTAACTTCGAAGACTCGCACTGCTACGAAGAACACCAGCAGCGGCAGGAAGATCTTGCGGATGACGGATTCGACGAAGCCGTACATTGGACGCTTCACGGCTTGAAGGAAGCCGATGTGCACAAATGTCATCACGTAGGCCCATTGGATGAGTGCCATGATGCGGATGTACTTGGTGCCGACTTCAATGACTGCTTGGTCCGAGGTGAAAAGTCGCACCAGTGGCGTGGCGAAGACGGTGATCAACACGGAGGCGATCGCGATCAGCACAAACCCATATTTCACGCAGAGCACGACGCATTCCCGCACCCGATCGTGGCGGCCCGCACCGTTGTTTTGACCGACAATCGAAACGATGGCTGCGCCGAGGCCGATCGCGGGCAGGAGGGCGATTTGTTCGATCCGGGTGCCGACACCGAAGGCGGCGATGGACACCTCTCCGTAGTATTTGAGGTAATATGTGGTGACAAAAAAGCCCAAGGCGATCGACATCATGTTGAAGCTCGTAGGGATACCTTGGCGCAGGATTTCGCCGTAGATTTGTGGTTCTGGCAGGAGCCGACATAC
>JAQCER010000213.1 GCA_027618625.1 Verrucomicrobiota bacterium | reverse complement strand
GAATGGTGGCGATGTAAGTTTCCCCGGTGCTGCGAGCCATTGCCAGCGCTGTGAAGTCGGCGCCTTCAACACTGTAAAATAGCGACATCGCCGTCACTCCGTCTGGGTCTTGCGCTAAAATGCTGACTTTGACTGGTTCGTTTTCGGCTGGAACAGCTGGTTCGTGACGCAATTGCGAATACGTTGGGCCAATGTTCGCGACACGGGTGGAATTAGGGGTGCCCGGTGTTCCCGATTGTTTCCACTGATCCGGCGCAGTGATCAGCGATGTTTTCTGCAGGTAGTTGAAATACAGACGCGTGTTGACCTGATTCGAGCCGGCGAGCCACTTGGCGCGAAATGAAATCTGATATTCTGTGCCAACCACGACCCGCTCTCTGTTGGCAAAGGTGGTTTCGATTTTGTTGTGTTTGTCGCCGGTCGGTCCGGTCGCAACTACATGGAGGCACTTGTTGGCGGGATTGTCAGGGTCCGAGACGACGATCGTGCGGCCATGGCTGCCGTGGGTTCCAACGGCACGCCACTTCTCCGCGAGCTCGCCCACGGCATCACTTTCGAAGCTGCCATTTTGAACGAACTCGGTCGCCGCGCCGGACGGGTCTTCGATGACGCTTACATCGTCGAGCAGTAACTCGCCGGCGTCCAGCAGACCGAGCAGGAACTCGTGAAACACGTTGTTGCCCATGCGATCGTTTTCGGCGATGCCACGATAGCTGTAGGTCTGCCAGGCCGACCGGGTGCTTTCGTCGCTCGCGGCCCATGCTTCAGGTGCCCGATTGTCGGCAGCGGCATCTTTCAGCTCTAGGCTGGAGCCGCCGCCATCGGGGTAAATCGGCCACCGTCCGGCGTCCGCGTAGTCTACTTCATCGGCAGGATTTCCTGCGGCGTCCGCCAATACCAGGCGCTCGCCGCCATTTGCCAGTCCACCATTGAATGAACCCGCGATGCTGATGGCCGGATGCTTTGCCTGAAGTGTTGCTTCGTCGTCGGCAATGAGCAGATAGGCTGATGGGGCGATGGTTGTTCCCCCAGGAAAGGTGAAGTCCACTCCGGATTGCAACGACCAACCCGAAATATCGACGGGCTGGCTACTTCGGTTGAACAATTCAATCCACTCATCGCCAGGTTCCCGGTATGGTTGTCCAGGAATGCCCGGCGCGATCACGGACTTGCCAAGAATTTCGACACCGAAAATGATGTCACTGCTGCCGACGTTCGCCTGGTGTACTTCGGCAGACAGGCGGTTGTTTCCTTGGACGAGATTGGCACCGGCATTGGTGGTGGTGATGCTTTCCGCATTGTCGACGCTTGGGTTCGCCAGCGTGTCCGGTGTGACCGGGCCAGCTGGCATGTTGATGCGGGAGATCTCAACGCCATTGAGATAAAAGATGGCTCCGTCGTCGATGAAGTGGCGCAGCGTAAGCCCGGAGTTGACGTCGCCAGTAAATGGGAACTCAGTCTCAAAGTAGTAAGTGACTTGCGGGCGAGAGAAAGACAATGCCGTCCGGATCGGTTCCTCAAGCGCCGTTGGTTCGCGCCCGAGCAGCGCCATGCCGACTGGCCAGTCGGTGTGCGTGGTTGTGGCCCATCCGGCTGGCAGACCTTCTCCTGACACGTTCTCATGGTAGCGCCAGGGTGATGCGAGAGGGAGTAACACCGCATCGCCCAGCGCTGGCGGAATGTCAGGGAATCCACGTTCAGGATAGGCGTGGTAAAAAATCTCGTTGATGACGATAGCATTCGCAAGGACAAAGCTGTTTGCTCCGCCAAAGGTGGGTTTGTCAGGGTGTAGCCAGCGTCCTGCGAATTCACCCTCCGCTACGAGTCCTCGAAGCGAAGCCGATGCTTGCCGTGCATCGATCACTTGGTCGCGGCCCGGGCTCAGAAGGATGACTCGATCCTGATCGGTGGCAATGAGAGCGGGGCCATCGAGCACGAACCAGCTTTCAGCCGCGAGAGTGGTGCCGTCAGGGATGATCCATTCCCTATCGGGATCGCCGGAGATCGAGATTACTATTCCATCGAGCTGCAGTGGTTGGCTTCGACTGTTGAAAAGCTCTATGACGAGTGGCGTTGCTCCGTCCGCAGCGCTTAGCTCGTTCAATTTCAGGCCAGAGAAATCGGTTCCACCGACAGAAGGAGGGGCAAGGGCAATGTCGAGGGTCAGTCCAAATGCGACATCACTGCTGCCGATCGACGACTGGTGCACTTCGACGGAAACGCGGTTCGTCCCGGGGACAAGGCTGGCGGCGCTTAATTGCTCGACCGCAATCCATTCTGCTTCTGTGCTGCTCGTCGCCAATGATTCAAAGCTGATGGCACCCGCTGGCATGTTGTAACGATGGGCTTCTTCGCCGTTGATGTAGAACACCGCGCCATCGTCGACAAGATGAGCAATGTTAATGTGTGCGATGCGGTGGATCACTTCAGCGGTTAATTCGATATCGGTCTCAAAGTAGTGCGTAGCGACGTATGGCTGGTTTAGCGTCGGCTGAGTAAGTGGGGTGCCGATAATGTCATTCAGTTTTGCCTCGAATCCGAACGCGCCTGGGCCAGTGCTCCAGTTGCCACCGTCTGGATGGGGCGCGCCCGCCCAGCTTGCGTCGAAGTTTTCGCCAGCTTGGTTGTAGCGCCAGTTCGCGTCTACCTCCAGCACGCGGATGATGTCGAGAGGAACGCTGTCTGCTGCGGGGAAATTCTCTGCACCTGGGGTGCCTCCCATTTGACTGCTCCATGTCCAGTTCTCTGGTTGTTTGCTGCCAGTGTCAGGATCGCGCTTGGCCAGTGTCACGCCAGAGCCATCCGAGGCCACGGGCCATGGAGCGTTATCAGTGTAGGCGAGCCGGTCCATCACCCGCCGTCCTTCGAGTTCCGCGTTCGGTTGGAGTCGGTTGTGATTGTAGAGAACCAGTTCTTCACCGCCGTTGGCGAGCGAGCCGGTGAATGGCCCCAGTGCACCAGGGAAACCTGTCGCTGCCTGTAAGGCTTGAGGATTGCGGGCGACGACAACATATCCGCCGCCCGGAATCACCGTATCAAGAGCGAAATCAAACTGGATGCCGCCATCAATGCGCCAGGCCGACAGATCGACATCGACCGCCATCTGGTTGTGCAGTTCAATCCACTCGAGCTCGCTGTCTTTGTCGTACGCTGAGTGGTAGTGGACTTCATTGAAAACGACCACGCTGTCGCTCGCGTTGAGGGCAGACGGAGTGAACCCAATCCAGACGAGCAGCGCCGCCAGCAACCCTGAATGGCGCCGCCAGAGCGTCAATTATCGCACCTCCCGCACCCGATAGTAACGCACTGTCTCGCCCAAAAGCGCAGCTGACGTCTCGGTATAGCTGGTCTCGCTGCCTTCGGAGTCGATGCCATCATCGAGTTCCAGCCACGCATCGAGGTCTGCGGCAGCTTCGAGGGCGTAGACTCGATTGTTCTGCGAGTTCCACGTAAGCGTGACACTTCGGGTAGTGGCGGTGCTGGTGATTTCGATTGCCTTAATCTGGAAAATGCGAGCCGAGCCAGTCAGCATCCCGTTGCCCCCTTTGTCGAGCACGACCGCAAACGCTCCACCGAGGTCGATCACTGCTCCAGGTGCCGTGGCATCGAGACCGGACACTGGATTCCAGCCGTAGGCTCCCACTACGCCGCTGGCGTCGTTGGAGAAAAGCTCGAACACCTGTGCGGCTTCTGCTGGGGAGTAGTCGAGCGGGCTTAGGCGCAGGTTTCGGATTGCGTTCGCTTGGTGCGGTGTCAGCTCGCCGCCAAAGACGAAGATGTCGTCCACCATGCCGTCCAGGTCCTGATTGTCGTAACGACCGACTTCGATTTCGACCTCTCCCTCTGTCGCAAGATCTCGTGCTTCGGCGGTCTCGGTCGTATTGCTGGCGGAATCCGCGCTGCCCACATACAGAATAGCGCGGTCCTCGTCGTCGCTAAAAGTGGCGACGACGTATTGCCACTCGCCATTTTTGATTTCGCCGATGTTGGCGGGGCCTGCACCACTTGCGATGCCGAAGGAGCCAGAAGCCTGGGCATTTACCGTGATGCCACGATCCCAGCCACCGTTGTCGACGGCCATGAATCCGCGCTGCCCAACATTGTCTTCGGTCACGTTGACCCAGCCGCCGAAGGATACATCCGGTAGCGACGATGGATTCGCGTCGACTGGAATATTGAAAGAGCCGCCAGTGTTCGCGCCATCGTCAGGGGCAGGGTCATTGATATCGGCACTTAGGCCACGGAATCCCGCTACGAAGCTGATCTCATCCGGATTCTGTTCTGCGCGGGCCGCATTGCCATTGCCCGAACTGTCGGCGTATTCATCCTCGAATTCGAACAAAGCGAGGAGTGGTGGAGCGGCGTCCTTTGGCAAGCTGGCGGGATCGTTCGGATTGGTGCCAGCAGCGATCTCTCTTGCATCCTTGGCCCCGTCATCATCACTGTCTGCCTTCACGGGACTGGTCATGTGCGTGGTCACTTCGGCTCCATCTTCCAGGCCGTCGCCATCAGTGTCCTTAATGTTAGGGCGGGTTCCGGCATTGAATTCGCCAGCATTGTTGAGTGAATCCCCATCCGGGTCACCTTCTCCATTCTGGGCGAGGTTTCCAAAGTTCACCGTTTCCCAGAGGTCATCCAGACCATCACCATCGGAATCGCTGGTGCTGAATGCTGATGCTGGAGCGAGCATTCCATTGCCTGAATCGTCGAGAACTACCGCGACTCCCGCGTCTCCCCTGTCCACCAGCACGCCCGGGTTGTCGTCAGGGAGTCCGGAAACTGGTTTCCAAATGGCACCGTTCACCGGGCCTTCCTCGCCATCATCGAAGAGTGAAAAGATCTGGTTCACGTGCAGGGGAGAGAGGTCAGCGGCGCTCAGGCGCAGGTTTCGGATCGCATTCACCTGATGCGCGTCCAGTGCTCCGTCGAACACGAACAGGTCATCGACGACGCCGTCCAGGTCCTGATTGTCATAGCGGCCGACCTCAATGACCGGTTCACCGACCTGAGCAAGATCGTTACCCACATTGGATTCCGTCGTCTGAGTTGTTGCGTCGGCGTTACCGACGTAGACGGTCGAAATTCCAGAATCGATGTCGAACGTTCCAACGACGTATCGCCACTCGCCCGGCGTGACGTCTCCCGCCACTGTTGGGCCTTCACCACTGGCGACACCAAAGGCGCCGCTGCCGGGATGGTTGACAGTGATCCCCCGATCCCAGCCGCCGTTGTCGGTTGACATGAAGCCATCAAATTCCCCAAAGGTTTTGTCATCCACCTTGACCCAGCCACCAAAGGAAACGGCAGGCAGTGCATCAGCGTTTGCATCGATCGGAATATCGACCGAGCCACCAGTGTTGGCGACTGCTCCGACTGAAGGATCATTGATGTCGAGGCCCTTGCCACGTAGTCCCGGAGTGAAGCTCAGCTGATCGGGATTCTGCGACTCTTGAGCATCATTGCCGTTGCTGGAGGAATCCTCGTAGTTGTCCTCGAATGCGTAGTAACCAAGAAGATCGGCACCATCGCTGCAGACGACAGTACCGGTAATCAAGAGACAGATAGCAATTGGTAGATGATGGAGTCTGGATGCTGTCATGTTTGCTGGGAGTTGGGAAGCTTTAATGAAACCGAATGTGTTTTAGGGGAAACTGCCGGGTAAGACAAGAAATAACCGAAGGAATTCTGCGACGAAAGCAGGCGGCGCGAGCTGGCTGTCGATCAAAGCAAAGCCACGAACAGCTCTCGCTCAAGGATCTGGGCGGATCCAAGATCGAAAACGTAGTCGGCGAGTGTTCCATCGATGACCTTTAATAACCCAGGCTAGCGTCCTCCATCTTTGACTCTTACAAATGCTGCCGCGCCCTCCGCCATACGCTTCTCCCACGCATTCTGAGCGGTCATGGACGGCAGGCGACCACGTTCTTTCTTAAAGCGGAAAGGTGCCCGGATGGCGAGGTCTATCCAGTTTGTCCAGCGCGATGAACATCAGCGCAGCGCCCGGCTCTTGCCGGAGGCAGGAGGCGATTTGATGAGGAGATACTGCTCGCCGCGCTTCTGGTAGGCGGGTTCCTGCATCGGTCGCATGCCCAGCTCGTTGGATCGAGTGGAACTGCCGTCGCGGGCATAGTTGACAGAAACGGAGGGGACGTGAGTCTTGGGATTCATTCAGGTTCGGATGGATCAGGCTAAAGTTAGGGCTCGATGGAGATCGTCATGTTCAAAGGCGCTGGCCATGCGATCGATTTCCGCAGAAGCGGAGCCGAGGTCCCGTGCGGCCGCACGCCAGGTGGAGGTCGCGCACGCCACCTGCTTGAGAATCGAGCGCGCATCGGAGAGAGAAAGCGCGAAATACCTCGCCGAGGCTTCGAGAAGATCGACCGAGCAGGTGCCTTCGTCGAGGTCGATGTTCGTCGTCAACACGCGGGCCTTGATATCCACCGGCACTGGATTGAGATCGTAGGCTGGCGAGAGCGCCCAACCAGATTTTCCCC
>JAQCER010000212.1 GCA_027618625.1 Verrucomicrobiota bacterium | reverse complement strand
CCGGTGCGGACCCGCATGCCGGGTGGTGTGGGAGGGGTGGCAGGCGCAATCCTGCCACCTCGACCCGATTAGGCGACGGATACTTTTTGCTCGCACGCTGCTTGCCAAGCACTCGCGACTCCGCATCGTCTAGCACGATGGCGATCGTCGCAATCCATGATACTGTTCCAATTCAAGGCCCAGGCAGAAACGGCCTCCTCACTGTCAGAATTGCAGATGAAGGCGCCGCGGCCACGACCCAAATCATGCCAGCGCCCAATCTGTTTGATGCGATCCCCTCCCCCCGGTCCGCGGCATCCTGCTCCGGTGTCATCTGCGAAAACGCTGCCAACCCCTCCTGGAGTTTTCGAGCGTGGAACTGCCAACTGATCATGAACTTCATGCTGATGTCCTTTCTGTTGTTGGTTGTTTTGTTACACTGCAATAAATGAACTGCCGCCTAACGTCAACAGCGCGCACCGCCGGGTCGCCGGGAGCGAGCGTCGAGACTGGAGTTGAGGTTCATTGTACGGGTGACGTTGACTATAAGGCGCCTAGGTGCGGCTGCTGTGTCTCGTTTTGTTGGGCTTCCTTTTGTTCCGATATTCTTTTCTTTGGTCCAGGGTATTGTTCAAAAAGTGCCTCATGTGACGCGAAGGACATCAGACCATCCCGTTCATAGTAGTCTGCTACCCACTTGATTAGGAACGTCAGCTTGTCGTCCTGATCTTCTTTGGTTCGATACTTGTGCGGTTCAAGGGGACGGCGCTGACAGTTCGCGATGCACGCCTCTCGACCCGGATCCAAGAAGATCAACTCCGGATTCCAAACGAATGCGGCTTCGATGAGGTCAGCATAGCAGCCTTCGATAATCCAGGAATCATGCTCGCGACAGAAGCGCTGGACATCAGCGATTCTATCGGCACTCGGGCGCTCGATCGGAACGCCGTGCTCCCAAAATATTAAATCAAGGTCTAGGATGGGGACGGAACAATTCGCAGCAAGCCGATGTGCAAGCGTGGTCTTACCCGAGCCGGAGTTGCCGATGATCGCGACTTTCATGATTTTGCCCAACGCCAAATGGGTTCCCCTGTATGAAAACCAGAAACCATGAGCATGAGAATGGCTACCAAAATACCTGCAGAAGTCAAGGAGTTGCGGGCGACCGGGCGACCGCCGCGCTGAAAGAAGACTATGCAAAACCCGTGTGCCGTGCCGATGAACAAGAATCTGATAGAAGGCCGACGCGATCGGGTGAGCTGGCACAACACAGCAAAGCCCACTGGTGACTGGTGAAGTCGTGGAGGTAAATCAGGCGGTAGTGCGGGGGATGACTGTGTTCTTACCTGGGGAGGCCTCAGCCGTGAGAGCGGGTGAGTGTGCGCATTCACCTGGGTAATAATAAGCCTTCATTCTTGAGAGCGACGTAAGCTTCCACTGCGCGCCGGTTTGAGGCGAAGGCGAATGTCTCGTCAGCCAGTGCATCCGAGGGAACGCATGGGATCCATGCGGCGGATTCCTTTGTATCGAGGAGGATCCCCTCGAAATCAGAGATCGGGCAAACATAGAATACATCGGTGACATCGTAGATTACCCCGCGGTAGCTGTAGGTGTTTGGGAAGGTCGCCAAGTAGCGCCATTGATCCAGATCGATTGCCAGGCCGGTCTCTTCGCTCACCTCACGAGTCAACGCCTGCTCTGCAGATTCTCCGGGATCGATGAATCCCCCCGGCAGCCCTAGCATCCCCTTCCCCGGATCACGTTGCCTGCGCAGGAACAACACCCTGCCATCTGGCACGGCGAGGATGGCGGCAACTGCACTCCCAGGATTGAAATACATGACGTAGCCGCATGAGGTGCACTCGAACTTCTTAGCGGTACTCTGCCGCTGTTGCGTAGCTGCGGGCCCTGAGGTCGGCGTTCCACATCCGGGACAGAACCGAAACGAGCGGAAGGCAGCGACCGGGTCTGGAGGCAACGGATCCATAGAATGGCAGTTGATTTGGAGGCAAGATCGCAGATACGCGATCGAGTCCGAGGAATCACTCAAAGCTACCGCCGCGGTAGGTCTCAATGCTTCCATCCGGCATCAAGATCTGTTGACCACGCAGATGAAAATTCGCCCGCTCGATCAGCCAAGGTGTGCCATAAACAAAGGGATCCGAATCGTTCCTGTCAAACAGGGCCGGACCGTAGCTGCTCACAAAATCGTCCTCCTCCTCGCTCGCCAGTGACGAGCTGCCCCGCAGTTGCCGCTTGTGTGTCGGACACAACCAGGTGCCTTCGTGAATCTGGTACGGCTCCAGAGTATTGTACCACCACTCCCACGTTTCATTTTCATCATCTGGGGAGGCTGTCTCGATGGGGAACTGAGGCCAGTAGCCATGGTCCTGGGTATAGGCGTTCAGCGCGAGGCCAATGCTCTTCATGTGCTGCATGCAGCCGACTGCATCTGCACGCTGCCTGAATCCGCTCATCGACATCCAAGAGATGCTCGCAAGCACAGACATGATGGCCAACGAAAACACAAGCTCCGCGATCGTGAACCCTTCTTCTCCCGTTTCCGTGAATGAACCCAACTGCATTTTCGAGAGTGTTTGTTTCATAATGTTCGTAGATCAGGTATTGCGAAAACTAACACGTTCCCATCTCTGAAGCGCTCGGATATTTTCACGTTGCCGGATTTGAGGAATTAAAGGAAGCCTAACGCATCAGAGATCACTATTCCCAGACAAAAAAGCGGAACCGTCATGACAACGGCTCCGCTCGAAAAATGGAGAATTAGCAGTCAGCTTGGTTTCAACCACCACCGCCTCCGCCACCGCCTCCGCCGCCAGCAGCTGCAAAGGCGTCGACTCCAAAGCCAGTACGAGAAGTCGTAGCATTTGGGTAAATCTGGCCGACTGTCGAAACGCGGCTACCATAGACGAGGACGGAGGTCCGATTCTTGTAGCGAGGGAACGCAGCATTAGGGCCTCCCGCTCCTGGAATGGTCTGAGTAGTCGTGGTCACAACCGTTTTGGTGGCTTGCCCAGAGATAGGATCGATCGTCACAGCTGTGTCGGTCGTTTCGATCACTGTCGAAGGAAGGAATTCATCGGTGTAGTCACCAAAGAATGATGCGTCGCCTTTGGCACTGAAGCTAAGCGAGTTGCTTGTGTCCTTCACTTTACCTCTCCAAGAAGTGGTACAGAAGGCAACTGGCCCTGCGCTTGGAGTCGCGAGGGTAATACCGGAGGTCGCAACCTCACCGTTGGTGACGCCAGTGACGCTGCGAGCTTGGACATCTACTCGGGCCAGAGTGGTGCCGAAGTAAACCGCGCCCTTATACCAGACCACAGATTCAGCGAAGCGGGAGATCTCCGGCAAAGAGGAGACTTGGCTCCAGGAAGCGAGACCAACGCCGCCCTTGAGGATCATCGTGGCAGAAAAGATGCCGTCCGAGTTTTCTTCGTGTGAGTTGTTGCCCCATGGTCCACCGACCAAGGCAAGCGCTGGAGTAGCCTGAAGCACGACAGCAGTTAAAACGAATGCGAATAGTTTTCTCATAGTTGGATATAGTGTTGAGGATTGAACCAGCTGTTCAAGCTATTTCTTAGAGTTTTCTCCTATAGATTGCCTAAAGAGTCGAGAACATTTTCTAAAAAAGGACGCTTAAAGGAATTTTCCTCCAATTCGCTCACTGTAAGCGATTAAGGGGATTTTCCGAGCTTCGGGCAGGTGAAATTGCTCAGAATTTTCACCGCTTGGGCTGCTGCGGCGACATGATGAACCCTGAAAATCGCTGCCCCTCGCAGTTGCGCGGCGACCAGACAGGCGATGGTTCCAGCGTCGCGTTGCGTAGGTTCGGCGATTCCGAGCACTTCACCGATGACCGTTTTCCGTGACACTGGAACCAGTACAGGCCTTTGGAGATGAATGAATTTCTCAAGATCCGCGTAGATCTGCAGGTTGGCGTCGCGCTGCTTGGCAAAATCGATCCCGGGATCGAGAATGGTAGCGTTTGCCGCCAGTCCTGCAGCGGCGGCGATGGCCAATTTTTGCACAAAGAACTCACAGACCGACTGCACGGGATTTTCCCAGTGTACGTCAAAGTGCGGCACTTTTGGCTCACCCACTGAATGCATGATCAAGAGGGCAGCACCCCATTCAGCGCAGATTCGGGCATTGTCATCTGTAGGCAACCCACCCATGTCATTCAGAATGTCTCCGCCTTCGGGCAAAATCCCCCGCGCAACCGCTGGACGCCAGGTGTTGATGGACAATAGCGGGGGCACGACCTGCTGGGAATCAGAACCCAGCGGTTCTGCGAACACGTCCGCGAAGGCTCTGACGAACGGCCCCAGTCGATCCAGTTCTTCTGCGACAGAAATGGCCGGTCGATTCGTGCGCGCGCTCTCCGCGCCGACGTCAATGATATCCGCCCCCTGTGCGACCATGCCGCGGGCAATGGCCAGCGCCCGGCTTAGGTCGAGAGTTCCATCTCCGGAGAAAGAATCGTCGTTGATATTGACGATCCCCATGATGAGTGGCCGACGGGGAAAATGGATCACTCGACCGCCGCGACAGACGAGCATGCATTGCGGAACGTCAACTCGCATCGGCAGCCTCCTGCCTAAGCCGCAACTGACCGCATGCGGCATCGATATCGTGGCCTTTTTCCTTGCGCAAGGTCGCCTTCACACCGGCATCCTGCAGCACCTTTAGAAATGCCAATTGCTGAGTTTCCTCGGGACGCTTCCACGGCAGTCCTTCGACGGTATTGTACGGGATCAAGTTGACCTTTGCCCCGATCTCTTTCGCACGCTTGGCCAGCGCACGGGCCTGACTGAGGCTGTCGTTGACATTCTGGATCAAGATGAACTCAAAACTGATCATCTGCTTCTTGCGTTCGGTGTAGTAGTGCAGCGAATCGAATAGGCGTTCGAGTGGATACCTGCGATTCACGGGCATGATCTGCTCACGCACTTCATCGGTGGCTCCGTGCAGGGAGATGGCGAGCCGAATCTGCAGTGGCTGGTCGGCCAGTTTCTCAATCTGTGGAGCCAGCCCGCTCGTGGAAAGGGTCATGTGCCGCGCACCAATGTGCATCCCCCACTCGGCATTGATGATCTGGATCGCACGCAGCACGTTGGTGAGATTGGCGAGCGGCTCACCCATGCCCATGAACACGATGTTGTTGATTTTCTCGCCGGACTGCCGTTCGACTTGCAACAATTGTTCGACGATCTCGTCCGCCCCAAGATTGCGAGTGAACCCGGCGAGCCCACTGGCGCAGAATTTGCAATCGTAAGCGCAGCCCACCTGACTGGAAACGCACACTGTGCGTCGATCCGACGCGCTGCCATAGAGAGCTGGCGAAGCAGGAATGAGCACGGTCTCGACATAGCGACCATCGTGCAGGCGAAAGAGGAACTTGCGGGTCGTGTCATTGGATCCCTGCACGGTGACGCACTCCATCGTGGTCAACGCACGCCATTGCTGCAACTTTTCGCGCAAGCCTTTGCCCAGATTCGTCATCTCCTCGTAGCGCACTGCCCGCTTGTCATAGATCCACTCCAGCAGTTGCCGGGCACGGTATTTGGGTTCACCGATCCCGATGAAATCGGATTCAAGTTCGTCGGGAAGCATTCCGGTCACGGCAGATACCGGTGTTCTGGCTTGGGCCTGAGTCATTGTGGGGCAATCTCCGCCCGGGGTTGCCCGGCCACAAGCGGGAAATCCATCACTGCCCGTCTTCGTTCCCGGACTTGGATGGAAGCAGTTCTGATTGACGGAGTCGGTCGATCATCTGACGCAGCTCAAGAGGAGTGCCTTTCCCCAGAAACCCGGTGAATACACTCGCGCCGTCTTTGGCGTGTGCAGAGATCCAGGGCGGGCCGTCCTTCCCCTGGTTGAGAATCACGATGTCCAACTCTGAAGTAGAAATGTGGAGGTGCTCCATGTTTCCGATCGTTTCCCGGAGAATTCCACCTTTTCCCGACCGTTTGCGCAGATCATTGAGCAGCGCACTGATCGAATCACTAAAGTCGGAGCGCTCCAAGCCTCCCCCAAGTTCGAACAGTTCCAGCAGCGAATCTACAGGCGTCCTGTTCTGCTGAGCATCGTCCCCGACAAGCCCTTCCGGTGCATCACGCAAATCTCCGATCGTAACCAGCACTTGCCGCTCCTCCCCCCTGCGCAGCACCTTCAGCGTCACCTCATCGCCGGGTGCCTTTGCCGCCGCCAGCTTCCTCAGCGTGCCAGGTTCGGCCAGCCTTTGCTCATCGAATGCAGTGACGATATCGTATCGACGCAGCCCGGCATTGTCGCTCGGGCCACCCGGCACTACGAAGACAACGCTCAGGCCGAATCCATCGTCAAGAGTCGTCTGCGCCCGGACTGCTGCAGGCACATCATCCACGCTCAACCCAAGATAACCCGCCCGTGGCTCCTGTGATTCGGGAGGAATGTTCGGCTTCGCGGCTTCCGGAGCCTCCTGACCTAGACCTGCCGAGCCACTCGATCCCCGCAACAGCACCG
>JAQCER010000211.1 GCA_027618625.1 Verrucomicrobiota bacterium | reverse complement strand
GTTCGCTCGAAGGTCGAACAGCTTGTAGACCACCCGTTCCTCCTGGTCCAGGTAAGGAGCCGCCTCAGCTCCAGAGGGTAGCGGAACGAGTACGCGTGATGTTATGAAGCCATCAGCGTCGTGATTTATGTTGAGTCTGGAAAGATCTACGATTGGGACGTCCCATTCTTCCGCTCTTCTGGCAAAAGCGGCTGTCCAAACATCAGGCGAAACCGATTCGCCGGGTGGAGTTTGTTGACCTGCTTCCAAGAGGCCGCGCGTTCGGTTGCGGTTAAGGGCAGCGCAAGCTGATCTGATCCCGGCAGACACGGCGTCGCCCCGGATTGCTGTGGCGAATCCTGTTCTGAAATCAAATTGGAGTTGGAGTCCATCATTCAATTGTAGACAAATTTTCCTCTACCATACGTACGCTCCCGCGTGCCGAAACCAAATTTTACCGCTTTTTTCCGGCAGTGGAACGATCGGGCTGTTCTCCAAGCATCCAGAAAGTAGCTGAGCTTCAGCTCGATTCCTTCCCTTGAGCTGAAGCTCAAGCTACTTTGCCTTTCCTAATGCCTCCGCCGCTTCGGCGCGCGAGGCTTTCTGTCATCCGGGAGCGCGGCCTTTGGGTGTCTTGGGTGTCCGGCCAGGTCGGTGTGCTCGGCAATTTCTTCCCGTGACAGGCGCCCCTTCTGGCTTCTCTGGTGCTTTCTCAGGCGCTTCTTATGCGGAACAAAGGTGAATCGCCACCAGGATACTGTGTAAGCAATTACCATCGCCGGAATGGTTAATCCTAACATTCCCAGATTTTCCTTAATGTCGAATTCCTTACTGGCAGCTTCGCTTGGTGGGCCTGCTTCCACACCCGGGCCAAACAGACTGATGTTCCCCGAGAATGCCGCTATCACTATCCCAAGACCAAGACCTACGAAGGCGTACGTCCAAGGCGGTTTCCTCTGCAGGAGGTGAATGGTGACAACGCCCACGACGATCTGCAGAGCGATTGTTGCGAGTACGATATTCAACAAGGTGCGCTGCTCTGGATTGCTTTGGCCTCGAATTCCTCCAGCTACAAGCCAAAAGAGCAGCAGCAGGGCACAGGCGAGCGGAAACGGGAGGATCGCCCTGGAAAACAGGGAGGACAGTTTCATTCGGGGGGATTTATTGAGTGAAGAGTCCGCGATTATAGGCATTTATTCTCAGGGAGGAAGAAAAGAAATGTCTGGTGCCGTACGGGAGATCCCTATGCCTTATCGGGAAATACCTCTTCAACAATCCAGCGATCTCCAAGCGATTCGGCGATTCTGCTGCAAGCTGGCACGACTCCAAGAAGGCTTCACCACTTTCACTATCAGTTTTGGCTTGATCGACAGGGCTCTCCCGCAATCAAATGTGCCACATATGCGCTGCTCCGCGCTCGGCGATATCCGTAAGCGTGTGCTTGGACAGCTCTTGATTGATCGCGGTAAACACGTCTTCCCAGAGGCCGGTGACGAGGATTCCGGAGGCGCCTTCGCCAGCGGAATTGAGCTGCAGCAACTGGCCTTCGAGGGCGTTGATAATGTCCAGCAGAGTCACGGAGGCCGGGTCGCGTGCCAGTTGGTATCCTCCATTCTTGCCTCGCCTGCTTTCGACCAGGCCGGCGTTGCGCAGCTCGTTCAGGATCTGCACCAGGTAGTTTGCGGATATTTTCTCGACTGCCGCAAGATCGTCGATGCGGCGGACATTGCCCGTGCGAAATGTCGCCTCAAGCTGAACCAGCACTCGGCATGCGTACTCGACTTTCAGAGGAAGTTTCACTTGGAGGGGAGGGAAGTTTGGACTGGGTAAAAAAACTACTTGAATCCTTTGCCAAATAAATCATTAGTAAGCAACCCAATTTAATAATTTTTACCATGGTCTCTGACAATACTAACGGAACTGCAGCAGTTGATCTGTCGCAACTCAGTAAGAATGAAAGCATCAAGGATGCCAGTCGCTACCTGCGGGGCACCATCCTTGAAGGGCTGGCTGACACATCGACCGGAGCTCTGGCGGATGATGACACGCAGCTGACCAAGTTTCACGGCATCTACCAGCAGGACGATCGCGATGTTCGCAGCGCCCGCCGCAAGGCGAAGCAGGAGCCGGCTTACAGCTTCATGATTCGGGTTCGGGTTCCCGGCGGCGTCTGCACTCCGCAGCAGTGGCTGCAGATGGATCGGCTGGCGACTACCTATGGCAACGACACGTTGAAGCTGACGACCCGGCAGGCGTTCCAGTTGCACGGCGTCATCAAGTCGGAGCTGAAGAAGACGATCCAGGAGATCAACGCCAGCCTGATGGATACCATCGCTGCCTGCGGCGATGTGAACCGCAATGTCATGTGCAATCCGAATCCATATCAGTCGGAAGTCCATGCGGAGGCATTGAAACTGGCACAGCACATCAGCGATCACCTGACGCCTCGCACGCGTGCTTATCACGAGATCTGGCTGACCGATGAAGCTGGGGAAAAGGTGCAAGTCACGGAAGATCCTGCCGAAGTCGAGCCGATCTACGGCAAGTATTACCTGCCGCGAAAATTTAAGATCGTTGTCGCCGTGCCGCCAAGCAATGACGTCGATATCTATGCCAACGACCTTGGCTACATAGCGATTCTTGGCGATGACGGAAAGATTGTCGGTTACAACGTGACCGTCGGTGGCGGCATGGGAATGAACCACGGCAATGAGGCCACCTACCCGCGTTTGGCCGAAGTGTTAGGCTTCTGCACGCCAGAGCAGGCCGTGGATGTTGCGGAAAAAGTGGTGACCGTTCAGCGCGACTACGGCGATCGTAAAGAGCGCAAGCACGCACGCCTCAAATATACCATTGATGATCACGGGCTCGACTGGTTCCGCGATCGGGTGGAAGAGCGGCTCGGTTACAAACTTGGAGCGGAGCGTCCGTTCACATTCGACAGCAATAGCGACCGTTACGGCTGGGTGGAAGATGCGAATGGCAACAGCCATCTGGGATTGTTCATCCAGAATGGACGCGTGCGTGACGCTGAGGGGCAGCCGACGCTGACCGGACTCCGCGAAATCGCAAAGATCCACACTGGCGACTTCCGCCTCAGTGCCAACCAGCACCTTGTCATCGCCAATATTACGCCCGAGCAGAGGCCAAAAATTGAAGCGCTTCTGGAGCAATACCACTTGAAGGACACCTACGAGACTTCTGGTCTGCGCCGTAGCTCGATGGCCTGCGTGGCACTGCCCACCTGCGGTCTGTCGCTGGCAGAAAGCGAGCGCTACCTGCCAGATCTGATTACTGAACTGGAAGAGGTCATCGATGAAGCAGGCCTGCGGCAGGACGACATCGTGATCCGCATGACCGGTTGCCCGAACGGCTGCGCCCGCCCGTACATTGCGGAGATCGCGCTGGTCGGCCGCGCGCCCAGAAAGTACAATCTTTACCTTGGTGGCGGATTCTACGGTCAGCGCTTGAGCAAGCTCTACAAGGTATCGGTGAAGGCGGAAGAGATCGTCGAAACCCTGCGGCCGATCCTGCTGGCTTACGCACAGGAGCGCACCGAGGGAGAGCGCTTCGGTGACTTCGTCATTCGCAAAGGGATTGTCGCGGAAACCCGCGAGGGGCGCGATTTCCATAAAGACTTCAAAGATGAACCTGCAAGTGTCTAACATTGCTACAGAAAGTGGCGAAGTTGCCTCCGTGCTGGCGCCTACCGATAGCGAAATCGCGAAATTCGGTGCGCTGGATATTGCCGATCGGTTCGCCTGGATCAATCAGCACTATGCGGGGCAAGTGGTAGCCAGTACCAGTGCGGGTGCTCAGGCGGCGGTCATGTTGCACCTGATCAAAAAGCACGCGCCGAACATCCCCGTGGTGTTCATCGACACCGGTTACCATTTTCCCGAGACCTATCAGTATCTCGAAACGCTGAAGGAGAAGTTGAAGCTGGAGATACAGGTCTACAGCCCGGCGATCACTGCCGCCCGGCAGGAAGCGATCTATGGCAAGCTCTGGGAAGGTGATAAGGAAGCGCTCGAGCGCTACGGCCTCATCAACAAAGTCGAGCCGATGAACCGTGCGCTGAAGGATCTTGGTGCCACCGCATGGATCAGCGGCCTGCGCCACATCCAGTCGCGCGGTCGTGGAAATCTCGGCTTCGTCATGAACCAGACCCGCACGACCAAGCTCTACCCGATCCTCGATTGGACCAACGAGCAGATCGACACCTACTATTATCTCTACGGACTCCCGGCCCATCCCCTGTTAGAGAAAGGCTATGTCTCCATCGGCGACTGGCATTCGACCAAACCGCTCGAAGAAGGACAGAGCGCCGAAGACACCAGGTTCAGCGGAATCAAGCGCGAGTGTGGCCTGCACGAGGCCAGCAATGTGGCTGACTATCAGATTTAGTAGGCAGCCGTAAGGCGGTGTAACTGGTGTTGCTGACGCGGAGCTGGTAGTGACGGGTTTCGACCGCGCGCCATGCCCGCAATGGGTTGTTTCAGCCCTTAGCGATCCATTGGAACCCCAGAATCATCAGGCCGACACCGCTCCAGTCGGTGATTTCGAAAGCGGTGCCGGTGAAAAGGGAACGGCGCTTGGCGGGGGCGACACCTTCGGGCAACACCGTTGGCATGTGGAGCGGCACCATCGCAGGGTTCGTGGTCTGGTGACTGACCACCCAGGAATCCGCCGTGTCCCTCCAGATAACTGATGGAATTGCCCACGACAAAGCCGATGCGCCCCTCGTTCTCGGTGCGACCAGCGGCACAAACACCCTGAGTGTGCATCTCAAGAGCGGTCAATACTCCATTTTGGAAGAAAAAAGAGGCAGCACCTTGGATGGTGCTGCCTCGATAAAACGGGCCGAGATGAGGTTTGGGAGTGGGAGGGCTATCTATGCCTCAAGCTTCCATTCGCCGCGGTATTGCACCGTCTTTATCAAATTGTCGGCCTTTGGATCGTCGATGGCTTCTTCTTTGATAGGATCCCACTTGATGGGGCGACCGAGTGCCAGTGACACGTAGCCGAGGTGGCCGGGAGTCGCGGAGCGGTGGCCGGTTTCTGCGGGGCAAATGCACTCGGTGCGGGTTTTGACGCCGTCGATGAAGTTCTGGTGATGGCTGCGCGAGACGTATGCCTTGATCGGGCCACGGTCGGTAGACTCGCGGATCCAGTCTTTCTCGGACGCCTCAAGGCGACCGCGATCGACGTAGACCCAGCCGTCGGTGCCTTCCCAGAGTGTCCCCATGTTGCGCTCGTCCTTGCCCATCTTGTGCTGGTTCGACATGGTAACGGTGTAGCCGCCTTCGTATTCAGAGACGACTTCGTGGTCGATCGGCTGATCGTACATGCCTTTCTCCGGGAAGCGGAAGTTCTTCGCTTCGACCTTGATCGGGCCGCTCTTGTCCATTCCAAGCCCCCAGTGAGCGATGTCATTGTGGTGGCCAATCCAGTCCATGAGTTGGCCGCCGCCGTAGTCGAGGCACCAGCGCCAGTCCCAGTGCAGGCGCTTCGGGTGGAAGGGAAGGTAGCGGCTTGGGCCACACCACATGTCATAGTCGAGGTGTTCCGGAATCGGCTGACCGACGCGACCGAGTTCGTCGGTTCCACTTCCAGTGGGGAGGCCAACTTTCACGTTGGTAACCTTGCCGATGAGGCCATTTAGCACCGCCTCGGCAGCGATACGGAAGTAGACGTCCGAGCGCTGCTGGGAGCCTACCTGGAAGATCGCCTTGCGCTTTGCAGCTTCCTTGTAGACGGCCTGACCTTCTGCAAACAGGTGGGTGATCGGCTTCTCGCAGTAAACGTCCTTGCCATTGCGGAGAGCTTCCAGGCAGCACAATGCATGCCAGTGGTCAGGAGTGCCAACGATCACCACATCAATATCCTGGCGTGCACACAATTCGCGGAAGTCGTTGTAGATGTCGCAACCCTTGTAGGCACCGCCGGTAGAATCTTCGGAATAGTGCTTCTCAACATGTCCTTTCGCTTGCTCGGCATTGTTCCTGTCAGGATCGCAAACAGCGAGCACTTGGATGTCGGGGGAATTCATCATGCCGCGCATGTTTCCCGTGCCCTGTCCACCGCAACCGACGAGTCCAAGGGTGATGCGTTCGCTGGGAGGGGGAGTCTTCTTGCCGTCCTGCCCTTCCTGGGCTCTGGCCGATGATCGGAGAATCGTCGGCGCTGCGAAGGCCGCCGCCGCTGTCTTGATGAAGTCACTTCTTTTCATGTGACGGGAAGCTTCACCCTGCTGGAGGTGCCGATTCAAGGACAAACGTCACCATGACTGGTCGGAATTTGTTCGGACATCGTTGGCCGAGCTGATTATTCAGAGGTCGAAGCAGGTGCTCCCCTCGCTCGCCACCGTCGCAGCGATCGCAGTCTAGGTCATAAGATCAGCAGACTGTCGATCCTGCCTATCACTCCTTCGGCAGGCGCAGCTCGCTCACCGGTACGGGATTAGGCGGACATTCCGGAGCGAATTCGTCGCAATGAATTGATCAACAATGTGTTATATGAATTCTAATCGTA
>JAQCER010000210.1 GCA_027618625.1 Verrucomicrobiota bacterium | reverse complement strand
AACGTGCCAACTCTGCAGCCCACGATTCGGCACCGTTCCCGGTGAGTAGCCATGCTGTGGCATTGCCCTTGCCCTTGCATCCATGGTGTTCGTCTCTGACTAATCGAACTTCCATCACTAACGCACTCCGGACTTCAGGTTGTGAATGCAGTGGGACAGGCGATCGTATGCGGAAGCGCTATCGATCGCCGTGTGGTCGGCAATGAAATACCGATCGCCGAACCACGCCCCGTCAGAGAACCAGCCGGAAAGCATCCCGTCTTTTAAAGCCAGAACCGCCTCGGGCAGGGTGGGGTCACAGGGGACGATGTGCAGGAAGCCGCGGCTATCCAGGTAGAATCGGGTGCCATCGGCAAATTCTGCTCGCGCCAGCGAATGATGCTCTCCGAACGGACTGTCGATCGGCGCGAACGGGACCTGGATGTCTCCATTCAGCAGGGTGCCCGTGTGTGAAAAATGCAACATGCCCTGGGCAGGCGCGTGACCCAGCGTGAGGAGTTGGGCATTGCGAGTCACCAGCGTGAGATCTCCATCTCTCGAAATCCCAACCGAGCGAAAATTCTTTCGGATTGATGGAACGCGTTTGTGGAAATGGGCGACCCCCTTCTCGACCAGTTGTAGAGGATGGTGCGCGCGTGGAGGAACCGTTTCGAATCGCCCGGCGCTCAGATCGAGCAGGCGAATGCCATTCGATTGGTCTACGTAGAGCAGGCGGTGACCGTCGCGGGAGATGCAGCGCACCTGGGTGATCCCGTTGGGCATTTTGTGAACCAACGATACCTCCGGGCTCAGGCGAAAGACGCTTCCATTGCTGAGTACAACATGGATACCCTCGTAGCCATCGCGATCGAAGCAGCGCAAAATCGCGCTCTTGGGCAACTGGTCCGTGGGCACCGGTTCCTTCGTGAGTTTCGAGTTTCCGAAGCCGAGAACCCACCAATCATTCGATACATACTGGACGTAGCGCCCGAACAATCTGCCGGTCTTCTCAAGCTGGAGTGTGCAAAATTGCTCGCCGTTTTTGGCAGAAAGGGCGATCACCTCGCGACCGTTGAGTGAGCAGAGGAGGCAACCTTTTGGATGATGCGCAAAGGCTGTGTGTGAATCAGCGGGTGGTATCTCGCACGCGAATTCTGTGGTGCAGCTGCCATCGAGCGGAATGCGGGTAAGCACATGCGGTGCGAGGTCGTCTGCGCGATGGATGAGCAGGATTTCCTTCAGTTTCTCATCGATCCAGATCCAGGCAACATCGGATCGTATGACGGGGCAGTAGAGCATGCGCCCACCATGTTGAGACTGTTGCCACAGGACGACGCGGCCGTCACGCAGGTAGGTAGTCAGGCCGATGTCTGGATGGTAGGCGGCAATTTCCGAGTGCAGCGGTTGCGCGACGAGCAGGGGGAACTCGCGCATTCTCAGCGCCACTGGAAGTTCAGGATCAATGTCAGCGTTCAGTACCGATGCGAGAGATTTTGAACCCGGATGAAGAATCTTTGCGAGATCGAACTGCGCACGTTGCAGGCGCTTCCTGCCTCTTCGCGAGAAGAGCCAGAGCTCATAGGTGCCGCGGGAGTCAACCACGGCGATGTAAAGTTTTTCGAGAGCCAGATCGCTCAGAGTATCTTGAAATGCTGGATCGGCCAGCGCGTCCGGGTGAGTAACGACAATGAGATCCCTGCGGTCGTGATTCTCAAGTCGGGTCATCGTACTCCGCAGGGCCATGCCGGGGTGGGCGGACGTGCTGAGCTCGGCGAGATGCTTCAGCAGGCCTTCCCGGGAGAAAAGGTCGGCCTCATCTGCTGCACTTTCCCCGTCTGAGGTGCGAAAGGCTCGCACGGGATTTCGTGCGTCGGATGTGGCGCACAGTGCCAGCCCTAACGCTGTAGCAAACACTCTGGGGATGCCCCACAGACGGATGCCGGTGTCGATAAGAATGTCCCGATGATGCAATGGAGTGCGCGGCGGGGCCTCCCGTCGGAGGTAAAGCGCTTCGTTCAAGTTTACCCGTGTCGCCAGGATGTCGTCGTCCTGTGCCAGCTCCGTGATCAGGAGTCGATCGGGGGCGCCGCGGTTGGAAATATCGCTGTAGCCGCCCAGTGGCAGGCTTTCGGGTTCATCGATCGACCGGGGGATGTGCACTGCGGCCATGAGATCGTGAGCAATGCTCGCGATGCCGCTGAGTTCGTCGTCCTCGTCTTGGAGTTCATGCAAAAGCTGTCGCGCGCGGGTCGCGGGAGGTGTCTCGGGAAGATCGGCAGCGCACAATGTTGCACCGATCCCAGTCTGCAACTGCATGCCAATCGTGTCCTCGTCGAGAGCGACCAGTCTATCGCGCAAATTTTCGAGAGCTTCCTGCATGCGTGTGAGAGAACCGTTGCGCAAGCCAACCGTGGCCAGGCGGCGCGATTCCAGATGGGAAACGATGTGCGCGGCGTCGGAGGCGGGAACGATGCGATGGCACTTCGCGAAAACGATGGCTGCGAGTGCCGCCCGCTCCTCGGCTGAGTTGCGGTACGGTGACGAGAGGTTGCGAAAGCGATCGAGAGCTTGTTGAGCGGTGTCGATGTCAAAATCCCACGCTTGATTTTCCGCCCACTGCCGCCAGTGTGTCCTCAGTCCATGCGCGTCGTTTTCGTTCCAGGCCTCTCGACATGCGGCGAGAAAAACGGCAATAGCATCAAATGCGGGAAATCCTTCTGGCGCGAGCGCCCGGAGCACGGCGACAACTTCCTGATAAAACGCGATGGTGCTGCCTCGATGTGTTACGACGGTGTCGAAACCGTGGCTCCAGGTCCAGAATGCATCGTTGTCATTCGCAAAGTAGTGCGATGCCAACCGTTCGGCATGGGTCGCTGGTGATGTGGTGATGCCGTTCATTGCTCGGTGGCAGCAAGGGCTATGGCTGTCTCGCGAACGGCGCTACGAGATGCCAGCGCCAGTCCAGAAGCATCGATCAGCTCGCACGTTTCATCTTCGTGAAACAGCAGGATGTCGCCTTCGTTCAGCTGAAAATGGGCGGCGAGCAGCGCGGGTGCGATCGAAGGGGAAAGGGTCAGGCCAGCAGGTGTCGCGATGCCGTTTTGAATGGTGAAAAACTGGCCGAGCAGTGGCGGGAGAGGGCTACCGTGGATGATCGCCCGTCCGTCCTCCGATGCTGCAAAGCGCAGTGGTGCGAGTCGAATGGCGGCGGCCGTGATCGCGTAGTCGTGCCATGTCCGAAAAGGCACGCACAAGACGTCAGCGCGCGATTCGTTCCTATCCGGGATCAGTCGCAGCGTGGCGAAGGCGCTTGCGGTTCCGCCTAATCGCATCGGCGGAGGTTTCAGTGACGAAAGGTGACGCAGCGGCAACCAGCCAGAACCAGACAGAGTGATCGACGGCACGGTTTTTCCTTCAATGATACCACGGCCATCTTCCAGAAGAGTCAGGCGACGCAGGCTCGGCAGTGTCCGGACGACGTTCAATGTCTCGGGATCGAGGTCGGTTCCCCGCAGCCAGAGAGCTGATCGGTCATCGGTAAAACGTGCCTCGACTCCGTGAGTGAGACGCAGCACCTGTGCGGATTCGGCATCCGCGGCAGCAAGCTCGACTGCCCACGTCGGTCGGCTCATCTGGTCATGCGGCTTCTTCCGGATCGCCCGCCAGCATCCAGGCCGCCTCCAGTTTTGCATGCACGAAGGCGCGCTGCTCAGCATTGCGGATCCACTGGCTGCGAGCAGCGAGCAATATCAGCCGATCTCTGGCGATGGCGCGCTGCGGATCTCCAGTTTCCGTTCCCTTGAGAGTGGATGTCACGGCCTCAATTTCCGATGCGAGCAGCTCCGGATCTGGCAGTCCCTGGTTGCGGGCGAGGGGATGGCTGTCTCTTTCTTTTGCCGGTTCGGCGATGACATCGTCGACGACTGATCGCAGCAATTCCTGTTGTTCCTCGGTGTCCCAGATGTAGCGCAGCACCCAGAGATCGCTGATGTTTGCTTCACCGCGACCGCACAGCAGCGCGCTTGCTGCGATCAGACGCTGCAACTTTACAGCTCGTCGATCCGATATGGGGATCCCGGATGTGCGCAGCCGCCTTACCATCGCGACGAAAGCGTTCAGAGCAGGCAGTAGACTGACTGACGGCAGGGCTTTTTGCAGCCTTCGGATTTCATCGGCGGAAACCGGAGAGGGACGCTGCTCGCTTTCCTTTGCCGCCATCTCCCAACCAGCCGCCAGCACTTCAGCAAGGTGCTCGTCGGGAACGTTGTCGCTGCGCACTCTCAGAAGGAAGCGGTCGAAAAGGGCCTGCAGCGCTTCTTCTTCAGGAAGATGGTTACTGGCACCCACGACTGTCAGCAGCGGCAGGTCAATCACTTCACGTCCCCGCCGCAGAACGCGTTCATTCAACACAGTGAGCACACTGTTGAGGATGGCGCTGTTTGCATTCAGAAGTTCATCGAGGAAGACGATGGAAGCCTCCGGCAACATTCCTTCCGTGTTCGTCTCAAGCACGCCTTCTCTTAACTTCCGAATGTCGAACGGGCCGAACAACTCATTAGGTTCAGTGAATCTTGTAAGGAGATACTCAAAAGTGCGACCGTGAATGCGCAATCCAAGTTCCCGCACCAGCGCGCTCTTCGCGGTTCCAGGCGGCCCCAGAATGAAAAGGTTTTCACCACCCACCAGACATAGCCCCAGCAGATCAATGATCTCATCCTTGCCAGTGAACCACTGCTTCATCGGACCCAGCACGCCTTCTCGCAGGCGTGCGGCGATTTTTCTTGACGATTCTTCGTGCATTCTCTGCGGGTGTAACGATTGAGCTTGCGCAATTTCCAGTCGAAAGCAACTTCGTCTACTTTTTCTTCACGGCTGGTAGTTTGGTTAGAGTCAGATTGCGGAACGCGATCACTGCCTTGCAATCGCCATGAATCTGAAGAGCAATGAGGCCGGCTACTTCGATTTCGGCTTCTGTTTCGGTGTAGTCGACAGTCTTTACGCCATTGAGGAAAAGTTGGATATGCTTGCCCTCCGCACGAACTTCGCAGGAATTCCAATCGTCCTTCTTTTCTTTTTTTCCACGAGTTCAGGTGCGGGCTGAGCGAGCATCCTGTTCCGCCTGGATTCGTCATACAGCGCCCCGGAATATCCTGCGCCAATGTCTGCCTGGTAACCGCGCATTTCGTGTGCCGGATCCTTGATCCGCTCGCTGCGAAACTGGACTCCACCGTTGATGAAGCCCTCGGTCCCGGTCAGCTTGTAATCAAACTTCAGGATGAAATCACCGACCCGCTCTTTAAAGGCGAGGAATTCGTTCTGCGGGTTGCCAGCGAGCGAACCGCCAACGATGGCTCCATCTTCGACCCGCCACACCTTGGGGTCTCCTTCCCAGCCGGTGAGATTCTTGCCATTGAAAAGAGGCAATTCTTGTGCAGGTAAAAAGGAAGTCGCCAGGGCGGCCATGACGCCTGCCAATGTGAGGAATTTTGCATTTTGCATGTCTCGGAGTCAACCCGATGAGGTCAGGTAGAATCAATGACAAAGGCACGCAATGTCGGTGAATTCAGGTGAATTTGTCCCGGATGTTGCGCCCCGGGGTGATATTGCTGGACGGGAGGGGGTGGCAGGCGCAGCTTATGGTCGCTATTTCGACAAGGAAAGAATGACTATGACTTTGATGAATGATGAATGAACGAATCGGTGGGAAGCTGCTGCGGACTGTCTGCTGCGTCTCTTTGTGGGCTGTAATCCTGATCGGTGCCCAGCAGTCGATGGTTGCTCAGGATTCAGCGATCCCTGGGAAAATTGCAAAATACCAACGCGAGCACAGCAGTTTTACCACGGAGTCCGGCCATACTTACAACGCGGAAGGAATTCAAAACATCACCGCGACGACTGTATCGGTGCTCACGGATGAGGGGATTGTTCGAATCAAGACGGCTGACATGCCGGCAGAGTTCCGAGAGATGTTCGGGCTCACTGAGGCCAAGGTGAAAGAAGCTGAGGTGGCCTTCGCTCGCAAAAAGTACGATTCGTGAGGGAAAAATATAGAGGAGGAAAAATATAGAAATATAGTGACAGGTACTTTACAGGAGGGAAATTCGTGCTAGAGTGCTGCCCATGAGAATGCGCCCCCTCGGAGACTCCCCGATTTCCAGTTTTTACCACGTTGTTTCGCGGGTGGTGGATCGGCGGTTTGTGCTGGGGGATGCGGAGCGGGAGTATTTTCGCAAATTGCTATTCCAGCAGGCGGCTTTTGCGGGGGTGGAGGTGGTGGCTTGGTGCTTTATGAGCAATCATTTTCATCTGCTCATTGAGGTGCCGAATAAGGAGGCGGCGACGGCGGGGTGGTCGGATGAAGATTTTATTGAGCGGCTGGAGTTGTTGAACTCGGAGAAGTACACGCGACAGGTGTTGGGGCAGATTCGGATGTGGCAGGGCAATGGCAATGCGCCTGCGGTGCATAAAGCTGCGATGGCGGTGAAGGATCGATTGTTCGATTTGTCGATGTTCGTGAAGGAGTTGAAGTTCAAGTTCTCGGTGTGGTTCAACAAGTGGCACGGCCGCAAGG
>JAQCER010000209.1 GCA_027618625.1 Verrucomicrobiota bacterium | reverse complement strand
GCATTTGTGCCAATCCCTTGGTGCCACTGCTCAACCTGATTCACAAGCTCCCGCTCGTCATCCGCCAGGGTCAAATAGGCAGCAGCGGTATGCACTGTCGGCATTTCCGCCTGGAGTCCTGCGAGTACCGCATCCATCGCTGTTGCGCTGTTCTCCAGTACGTCTGGCAGCTTCGATTTGACCCATTCGTCGGCTGCAGGGTCAGCGCCAACGTTCGGTAGCCCACCTGCATGGCGGGTCAAATTCACCTGGAATCGTACCATTTCAGAAAACGCCGCAACATCCCCAACGGCTTTCCCACTGGCACCTCCCCCAAAATCATCGGCAGATTCCTGCGTCACCCAGAGGTAGCAGAAGCCGAGAACGAGCCCAATCAAACATGAGTATAAAAGTAATTTCATTCAACTGTGTTATGGAAATTATAACACTCGTCGAACTTTATGCACCTTGAAAGACTTCCAAAACCCTGAAATCACGTAAAAACCCGCAGAATCGGCACAAAAAAACCACCTGGCGCAGGTCTCTACGATTCCGGAATCCGTTTAGTTGCCCATAGAAAACATTTTTTAAAACTGTTTTCCCGGAATTCCCAATCGCTTTCTTAAGACCCACGTGCAGGCGGCTCGGCTTTTGGTTTTTGGTTTCACTGTTTACTACCAAAGTTGTTTGGGATTGTTACAGGAAAAGATTCACTTTTTTGTCACATGGGCAAAATGGGCAAAAAAAACGGCCAGGCGCGAACGCCTGACCGGGGAAAGTAGCGTTGTGCTCCGAATCAAATCGGAACAGATCACTGATAGGTTGGTGACTTGTGCTTGGTGAAGTAGCCATCCCCAAGCATGAATGCAGGTGGATAGTCGGGAATCGGAGTGGCATCTGGCGGCCGCGGAACTTTCGCCCCGATCGTTGTATCCTCTGGCTGAGAGTGAGCGATGCTCACCGGATTCCCGACGCTGACGAGCCGGAAGAACTTTGGGCCCAAGTTCTCATGCATTCGGATGCAACCATGTGTGCATGGTCGATCCTTCAACCAACCGACGTGAAACCCGTAGGTTTCCCCGATGAAGCCGCACCAGTACGGCATTGGGGTTCCCTTAAACGACCAGCCTGCAGGCTTTTTATTTAAATACGTTTGCCGGACTTGACTCCCGTTGGATGCAAACCCGTGCGTATTTGCGCGGTGTTTGTGATCCTTATTGCCGATGCGGTAGGAACCGGTCGGGGTCGGGTCGCTGGATGTCCCGACTGATACGGGCATCACCAGCAGGGGCTCATTCCCCTCCATTACGTAAACCAGCTGCTTGGAGAGCGATACCTTTACTCGGACGTTTGAGGGGTTGGATGGCAACTTGGCCGTTCTGTCGTAATTAAAGTAAGCACTGCTCCCGGAAGAGCTGGACTTCGACGTAGTGGAACAGGACACGGCAACCGTCAGGCAGAGCACAGAGGCAACGATGCCTCGAATGCACCTACCACGACCAGCACGTGCCGCAACAGCGTTGGAATGAAGGGTCTTCATAGTTCCCAACCTGTAACACAGACTCTAAACTGCGCCACTTTTTTCAAGGTTTCCAAAATGTCACGAAGAGTGAAGCATTCTTGGCATCTGCTCCCGTCCGGCCCACGAACGACCGATAAGCGAATTTGCCTCTTGACCGCTGGCGTTCGCTTCCCAAACTCAAGTCTTCAATGAAGTGCATTCTAGCCCTCGAAGACGGGCGATATTTTGAAGGAGAGTCGTTTGGAGCACCAGGCACGTGCTCCGGTGAAGCCTGTTTTAACACCTCGATGACTGGATACCAGGAGGTGCTCACAGATCCCTCCTACCGTGGCCAAATCGTCGCGATGACCTACCCGCTCATCGGAAACTACGGGATCAACGCCTTGGACAACGAAAGCAGTGCACCCCATGTGCGCGGGTTCGTAGTCGAAGAAGCCTGCGAAATCCCCAGGAACTGGCGTTCGGAGCAGTCTCTGGATGCGTATCTCAAACAGTGGAACATTCCGGGAATTCAGGGCGTCGACACTCGGGCTCTGACCAAGCACCTGCGGGAACGCGGAGCGATGCGGGCGGTGCTGACGACCGACGCCATTTCCCCAACTGAAGCCGTCCGGCGGGCGGCTCAGAGCCCCTCCATGGAAGGCATGGACTACGTAAAAGAGGTTACCACTGAGGCTGGTTACCGATGGGATCCAGATGACAAGGAAAGCGCCGCGTGGATTCAGCGGAACGGAGTGACGGACTGCGATGTGCCCATCGGCGACGACGCATTCGCCCCCCTGGCCCTTCCCCGCTACCACCTTGTGGCCTACGATTTTGGCATCAAATACAACATTCTGCGTCGCCTGCGGCAGAGCGGCTTTACCGTTGACGTGGTCAATTCCCGCACCAGCGCGGCAGATGTCCTCGCAAAAAAGCCGGACGGCGTGTTCTTGTCCAATGGGCCCGGTGATCCGGCCGCTCTCGACTCCATCCACAAGGAAATTCGCGCACTCGTCACTGAGGTGCCCATTTTTGCCATATGCCTCGGCCACCAGATTCTGGGACACGCATTTGGCGGGAATACATTCAAACTCAAATTCGGCCATCGGGGCGGGAATCAGCCTGTAAAGGATTTGCGCTCCGGGGCGGTGGCCATCACCTCACAAAATCACGGCTTCGCGGTGGACGCGGACAGCCTGCCGTCCAACGTCGAGGTTACCCACGTAAACCTGAACGACGGCACCGTCGAGGGACTGCGCCATCGCGACTATCCGGTCTTCAGCGTTCAATACCACCCGGAAGCCGCCCCTGGCCCAAACGATGCCAGCTACTTTTTTCATGAATTCGCCTCAGTCATCGAGAACTCCAAGGGATGAAATTTCTTCTTTACATCTAGCCCGAGTTTCCCGATCCATTAGAACACATGAGTGACGAAACAAATAACGTAAACGGCGCACCTGGTGCTGCTTCCTCCAAGAAAAAAAGTGCTAAAGATCCTCTGGCAGCAGCTTCTATGCTGATCGGTGTCCTCGGCGTTCTGGCAGCAATCGCTTCGATCGTCGTCTCTCTAATGTTTTGATCGAAAACCAGCGGCGAAACCCAACCCTTCCGTTCCCAGCTCGTTGCTGGCGGATTTGTTTTTTGTGAAAAACGGGTTGGCAATGCGCTGAAGTCTGGAGAACCGTTCCATTTTTTCACCCGGTGCCCGCTCGTGTGGCTGGCCCGGGATTTCTTTTGCTGACTGACTATCTATGGCCAACACTGTCATCGTAGGCGCCCAGTGGGGCGATGAAGGTAAGGGTAAAATCGTCGACTGGCTCACCGAGTCCGCCGATGTGGTTGCCCGTAGCCAGGGGGGCAACAATGCTGGTCACACCGTCATTGTCGACGGTGTCAAGTTCGTCCTCCACCTCATTCCATCAGGGATTCTCTGGAAAGAAAAAACCTGTGTGATCGGTAATGGTGTCGTCATGGACCCGATTGCCCTGATTAAAGAGATCGACGGTCTCAAGGAAGAAGGTATCGACACTACTCCTGAAAACCTCAAAATCAGCCTTAAAGCCCACCTGGTTTTGCCGCATCATCGCAGTATTGACGCTTGCCGTGAACAAAGACTCGGCGACCGCAAGATCGGCACCACAGGACGCGGCATCGGACCAGCGTATGGCGATAAGATTGAACGCACCGGCCTACGCCTGGCAGACTTGCTGGAGCCTGACACATTCGCTGAGGCCTACGCCGGGAAAGTAGCCACAAGCAATGAACTGCTGGAAGCTGCCGGCCTCGAAAAGATTTCCTTCGAAGAAACCTGCGCAGCCCTGCTGCAAGCAGCCGAGCGATTGCGCGGGCACGCCTGTGACACCACCGCGTTCCTGCACCACTGCATGCGGAAAAATAAATCCATCCTGTTCGAGGGGGCTCAGGGCACCTATCTGGACATCGATCACGGCACCTATCCGTATGTGACCTCGTCGAATACCACTGCTGGGGGATGCTGCACGGGCACCGGAGTTCCGCCCACCAAGATCGATCGTGTCGTCGGCGTCTGCAAGGCTTACACGACCCGTGTGGGTGAAGGTCCCTTTGTGACCGAAAACGAGGAATTTTCGAATCGCATGCACTCGATGGGACGCGAGTTCGGCGCCACGACCGGTCGCGCCCGGCGATGTGGCTGGATCGACATTGTCCTCCTGCGCCACGCCGCGATGGTGAACGGCATCACTGACTTCGCCATGACCAATCTCGACGGGCTGGATGGCATCAACCCGATCCGCATCTGCACAGCCTACGAGCTGGACGGTCAACGCATTGACCTTCCACCGACGACAGCTGCTCAATTCCAACGCTGCAAGCCAATCTACGAGGAACTCCCCGGCTGGCCGACGGAACCCACCACGGAAGCGAGAGCCATCGCAGAGCTTCCAGCCAACGCTAAAAGCTTTCTCGACCGCATCGAGAAACTTACCGAACTTCCGATCTCAATGGTGGGCAATGGCCCGGGACGCGATCAAACTCTGGTGCGCAGCTGACAATCACGCTGCATTTAAAACCCAACGTTGCGTCGGGCAGGAAATCTTCGACAGTACCGCCTGACCTCAAATGACCAAGTCATCTCCCAACCAGACGAACCTAGTTCCCCGCCACATCGCGATCATCATGGATGGGAATGGGCGGTGGGCGAAGGAACGCGGTCGCACCAGATCGGAAGGACACCGGGCGGGGGCCGACTCCGTCAAACGTGCAATGGAAGGTTGCGTCGAATTGGGCGTCGAATTCCTTACCCTCTACGCCTTCTCCTCAGAAAACTGGAAGCGGCCCAAGACGGAGGTAGCCGCACTCATGTCCCTTCTTGAGCGGTTTCTGAAAGAAAAGACGGACGAAATGCTGGAGAAAAATGTTCGCCTGCAGGCAATCGGCCGCCTGAACACGCTTCCTGAACGCTGTCAGAAACAGCTGAATGCATCCATCGCCAAGACCGCATCGAATACCGGCCTGACGGTCATCCTTGCCCTTAGCTATGGTGCCCGGGAAGAAATTATCGACGGTATCAAGAGCCTCCTCCGCAACATCGACGAAGGGCACATCGATCGGGCAATGATCGATGAAGACATCTTCAGCAAGCACCTTTATACTCGCTACTATCCCGATCCAGACTTGCTCATTCGTACCTCCGGCGAAATGCGGATTTCTAATTTCATGCTCTGGCAGATCAGTTACGCCGAAATTTTTGTCACCAAGAAACTCTGGCCTGACTTCGACAAGGAAGACCTCATTGCCGCGGTAGAAGATTTTCGCGGACGAAATAGACGGTTCGGAGCGCTCAGCTGAGCGTATCCTACTGGAAATTCTCTGCCCTGATCCATGCAAAGCATCCTAATCGTTGATTCAGAATCCGACTTTCTAGAGTGGGCTGAAAAATACCTGGCCAACGACCGCGTCGTGGTCACCACCGTTACTTCTGGGGCTGAAGCACTGCGCCTCTTCGTTGAAAATCCCCCAGACCTCGTCATCGCTGAGTATCATCTCACTCCTGTAGGTGGACTGGAAGTCTTGAAGCGCATCCGCCAGACTGATCCCAACGCTCTGGTGATCCTTACCACAGCCTTTCCCCCCAGCAATGCAGTGATTGAGGCGATGAAGCTTGGGGCCTACGATTTCCTGCGGAAAGAATCCCTGCCCTACGATCTCCGGCCCATCGTCGAAAGCGCCTTGAAAACAAGGGACGAGATGGCGACACCCACCGCTAAAGACGTCCCCACACCCGGATTCGACCTACGGGAACAGAGTATGATCGGTCGCTCTCACGCGATGCAGGAGGTTTTCAAAATGGTCGGTCGCGTGTCCCGCTCGGACGCGACCGTGATGGTCACTGGCGAGAACGGGTCAGGCAAAGAGATCGTTGCCCGCGCCATCCATAAATTCAGCTTGCGCGCCAATCGCGAGTTCGTGGCCATCAACTGTGCGGCGATTCCTGAAAATCTGCTTGAATCAGAATTGTTCGGCCATGAAAAGGGCGCATTTACAGGAGCGCTGGTGCAACGCGTTGGTCGTTTCGAACAATGCGATGGCGGCACCTTGTTCATGGACGAGATCGGTGACATGCCGCTTCAAGTGCAGAGCAAGATTCTTCGCGTCCTTCAGGAAGGCGAATTCTCGCGGGTCGGTGGCAACCAGACACTGAAGACGGACGTTCGGATTCTAGCCGCGACCAACAAGAAGCTTGAGCAGGAAGTCGAATCCGGCGCGTTCCGCGAAGACCTCTTCTACCGACTCAACGTCATTCGCATTCACATTCCACCACTGCGGGAACGCAAGGAAGACATCCGGCTGCTCGCCAATTTCTTTCTCGACCAGATTGCCTTGGAAAAAGGCACTTCCAAACTGCGTCTTTCCGAAGAAGCCCTCTGCCATCTTGAGCAATACTCCTGGCCGGGCAACGTCCGCGAACTGGAGAACACCATGAAGCGCGCACGAGTGCTGGCAACCACGGACGTTCTGCTGCCGAAGGATATTCCCCTCAACGAAAGCGCCCAGCAGATCGCCGCCAGCCAGCAGCAACGCAGTGCCAGAGCAA
>JAQCER010000208.1 GCA_027618625.1 Verrucomicrobiota bacterium | reverse complement strand
CCCCACTTTCTGTGAGTCTCGACAATGTCGGGAGCGGCCAGCATTCGGCTGGGCCACTCTGCGCCGTTGTAGGCGGCTGCCAGGGAGTAATAGTCACGGGTCGGAATCGGATCGAACTTGTGGTCGTGGCAGCGGGCGCAGGAGACCGTAAGACCCATGATTCCCCGCGAGAGCGTGTCTACCCTGTCCTCCAATTCGTCAGCCTTGGCCTTGGCTTCTCCCGCCGCTCCCTTGCGGAATTGTGGACCCAGCCCTTGGAAGCCGAGGCCGGCCAGTCGGATCACATAGTCGTCAGCCGGGCCGGGCACTTCATCGCCGGCGATCTGCAAACGGACAAACTCGTCGTAAGGCATATCCCGGTTGAAAGCCTGCACCACCCAGTCGCGATAGAGATAAGCCTCGGGAGTCGGAGTCAGGAAGGAGTTGCCTTGATCGTCTGCGTAGCGCGCCACATCCAGCCAATAGCGTCCCCATCGCTCCCCGTAGTGGGGTGAATCCAGTAGCCGGTCTATTACCTTCTCATAGGCTCCGGGTTCGGTGTCCCGCTCGAACGCTTCACACTCTTCCGGTGTTGGCGGCAGGCCGGTCAGGTCGAACGTTGCCCGACGGATCAATTCCCGCCTGGTCGCCGGTCGGACCGGACGGAGCTTTCTTTGTTCGAGACCGGCCAGCACAAAAAAATCGAGCGGTTGTTTGGGCCACCATCTGTCGGTAACACTCGGTGCCACATGGTTGATTGGAGGCTGGAACGCCCACTGATTGCGTTCGGCATCCATGTCGATGGCGCGTTCGCCTGCAGGCAGCGATCCAGCGAAGCAGACCGCGATCAGACAATGCAAATGTGAGAGCGTGCTTTTCATCCGGTGCCGCGGGTTTAACCGATGATGTCCTTCACCACAGTGCCATAGACGTCTGTCAGACGAAAATCGCGACCGCTGTAGCGATACGTGAGCTTCTCGTGATCCAAACCCATGAGGTGAAGCATCGTCGCGTGGAGGTCGTGCACATGGACGGGTTTCTCCACTGCTTTGAAGCCGAACTCATCCGTGGCTCCATAGGTCATGCCGCTCCGAACACCCCCGCCCGCAATCCAGACGGTGAATCCGTGATGGTTGTGATCGCGGCCATCGTTCCCTTGGGAAGTCGGGGTCCGGCCAAACTCACCGCCCCACAACACCAGCGTCTCTTCGAGCAAGCCCCGTTGCTTCAGATCTCCAAGCAATGCTGCGATAGGACGATCCACAACCTGCGCATGATTGCGGTGCGATTGGCTGTTCTTATCGTGATGGTCCCACGGCTGGCTCTTGCCGCAATAAATCTGCACGACGCGAACTCCTCGTTCTACAAGGCGGCGGGCCAGCAGGCAGTTCCGGCCATAGATTGAACGCTTGAAACCACCATCCGAACTCGTGGCAACCAGATCAGAGCCGGAACCCGTCAAACCATACGCCGCCATGGTCGCAGCAGTTTCCTGGCTGGTATCGAACGCTTCCGCGGCGGAGCTTTCCATATTGAAAGCCATCTCGAGTGATTGAATCCGCGCATTCATCGCATTCTCAGCTCCCTGCCGTTCCAGATGCATGGCGTTAAGGCGCTGTATCAGGTCGAGTTCGCGGCGTTGCTCCGCCGGAGATAGCTGCGCGTTCAGGAGAAAGGGAATGACTTCGCGCGGGCTATAGTCTTTGGGCAAGGCGACCTGGCAACCTTGATAAATGCCCGGCAGAAAACGACTGCTCCAGTTCGAGGGGCCGTTGACGGGTTGGCCCTGTTCGCCGAGCACAACAAATCCCGGCAGGTTTTCATTCTCGCTGCCCAGCCCGTAGAGCAGCCATGAGCCGTAGGAGGGACGGTTCGGCTGAATGCTCCCGGTAAACATCATCCAGTTGGATGACTCATGCACCGGAACATCCGTTTGCATCGAACGGATGACGCACAAGTCATCCGCGAACCGCGCCACCTCGGGAAACAACTCGCTGATCTCCATTCCCGATTGGCCGAACTTGGCAAACTTAAACGGCGATGGCATCAGACCGCCAGTAGCATTTTCCGTGGTCAATTTCACGGTGCTTTCCGGGCGCTGGCCGGCAAACTTTTCCAACGCCGGCTTGGGATCGAAGGTATCGACCTGCGAGGGCGCGCCGTTCATCCACAGATGAATGACGTGCTTCGCCTTCGCTGCAAAGTGGGGCACTTGCGGCATCAGCGCATTCGCCGGGGAACCCACAGTCGCACTGGGTATGTCGGCCCCGGAAGCTCGCTGGCCCATCGCCGCAGCCAGGCCCAAGGCACCGATTCCATTGAAGCACTTTGCCAGCATCGCGCGGCGCGAGAAGAGCGGGTCGTTGGTTTCAAAAAAGCGGGCATGGGTTGCCTGCTCCAGCAGGTTCTCCCAAAGATAATGGCGGGTAATTTTATTCACGGGCGCTGATGGGCGGGGGAGCATCCGTGATTTCCCATCTTTATGAGTGGTTGTCGAGTATTATCCTGCCGGGTTTTGACTGTGGTTAGGTCTCAGGGTCTCATTTTTCAAGAAAGACAGGACTCTCAATCACGAACCGTACACAGTCCCTCATTCGATACCCCTCCGGGGCGAGCGCCCTGCGGCCCTCCCGTTTCAAGTACTCGATTTCGTTGAAGGTGAGACTGCGCCCGATGGCGTAACTGGCGAGATGGCTGAGAAAACTGAAGGCGACCTGGTCAATACGATCGTTGGCGAGGTAATGCTTGAGTCCCCTGGCGTCTGCGATTTCTGTCTTGTCGGGCAGTGTCGATGCGGCATCGACGTCCCCTTGCTTGAAAAGACCCGCAGCGTCAAACTGCTCCAGAGGGAGGCCCCAGGGATCGATTTTCTGATGGCACTGCATGCAACCTTCCTGACTGCGGTGCTGCTCCAGTCGTTCGCGCAAAGTCTTTGCCTTTGCTTCCTGGTCACTCAGAAGCTCGGGCACATTCGGAGGCGGTGGCTCTGGCGGCTCCGCGATGATCTATCTTGCGCGCCAGCCACGCTCCCCGCTTAACGGGGTTTGATTCGTTGCCGTCGGAGAGTCCCGACAGGACAGCTGCCAGGGTCAGGATGCCGCCGAGATGCTCATTGCCGTGGCGAATCGGCGCGAAGGTGAACCCATGCGTCGTGTCGTCGATGCCGTAGTATCCTGCCACCACATCATTCGCCACGATAATGTCGGCATCGATGAGATGACGCAGAGGTAGGTTGGCGCGGATGAGATGAGTGACGAAGTGCACTGGCTCCTTGCGAAGTTCCCTTACCGTTTCCCGGTTGAGGCGCGGGAATCTTCCGTGGTTGATGTCGACCACGTCGAACTTGTCCAGGCTCAACCACTGGGAGACGAACTCACCAGTGAACTGGCTGCAGTTCTTGAAGCCCTCCTTTAAGACGCCATCGGGCCGGAAGCACATCGGCCAGACGGTCCTCGACGCCGAGCAGATCCCGCAGGGTATTGTGAAACTGCGTCACGGTTAGCCTCCGAATGGAGCCGTTTTTGGCTCGCACCTTAAGTTCTCCTTCTTGAAGGGCCTGCGCAATCCATTGCATCACCACCTTCTGTTCTTCCGCCGCGAGTTGGCGCTCGTCTTCCGGCGGCATGGCCTGCTCCTCGAGTTGCTCCTGGACGTGCTCAAGTAGAAAGAGCTGCTCGTCCTCCAGGCTCCCGTCGAGGATATCGACCCGCACGCCCGACTTCATCTTCTCCACACCGTGACAGCGGTAGCAGTGACGCTTCAAAACCGGCTCTACCGTCTCCCGGAACTGGGATTCCAACTGGGCGGCTGTGATTCGGCCCGCCCAGCCTCCTCGGCATCGGCATGCCCGAGGGCAGGCGAGATCGTCAGGCAAGCGATCAGCAGAGGGAGACGGAAAACGTGCATGGCTGCGGAGGGTTCGTTGGCCAACCTTTAATTTAGGCGATCACCGCAGGAGCCCCGAACAGCTCCATTCCAGCAGAATCGACAAAACCAGTCCACGAAGAAGCGAGAATCCGAGAATCCAACGGAAATTGGATGGATGAACTCAAGCTGAGCGAAAACACGCTCGTGATTTTATGCAGCATGTGTCTTCTGAGATATTTTGCCGACCGCCTGCGAAGTGGCCGGCGCCGATGCCCGCGGGGACATTGACATCATCGGTTTCCTGTCCGCACTGCCTAGCGTGAAGATTGGCAGACGCGAAATTCTCCTGTCTGTCTCCGGTTGATCTGGAACTCGAATTCCGTTAGGATCGGCATACAATGCCTGAGGTTCAACCGGTACCTGACATCCAGGATCTGCTGTCTACTGTTGCGAGAATCAATGGCAGGGCGTGGGACCAGGCCTACTTATTCCTCTGGGATGCAGGAACGCGATTGGCTCGTCGCCTGCTGGACGGACAGGAGTGGGTTTCGGAACGCAAGGATGCGACCGCAAAAGCGCTCAATGAAATCATCAGCGGGTTAATCGGGCAAAATGATCAAACCGAGGACGGGATGAAGAAACAACCCAATCAACCCAATCAACCCAACCGACTCAATAGCTTTGCGGGCATCGAATGCTTCAATGATCTGAAGGCTCTTTTCCTGCGTGCGGTGCGGTGCAGGATCTACGATGTTGATCGCCGTACTGACAGGGGACAGGAAAAACTAGCTAGCTAGAGGAGTATAGCGTGAATCTCCAAGGTGAAATGAGTGGAGGTCCAACGCAGCTTGGACGCTTCACGTTTTCGGAGATCCGGGCATTCGTGGAGCAATTGAAACCGCCGAGTCCGGATCTCTTTGCCGATCGATTCATCGCTGGAATGTCGAAGGACAAAATTGCGAACCTCAGGGCAATAAAACGGAAGGAGGATTGAGCTTGATGGATATCCATACATTACGAAATTCGCCACCTGGAGAGAGAGACTAAGTCGAGAACAGTAGTGATGAAAAGCGCTTCGCGGGTGGCCTTCCTTGATAAAAGGGTGTCGAGGCTGCCGTGCTCGCGGGTGAGGCTCCAGTCGAAGACGACTTCGCCGGAGGAGAGATTTGCGATTTGCGGTAGTGCTGCACAACTCCGGTAGTGCTGCACAACTCCATGAGATTGGAGATTGGTGCTGTGAAGTTTTACATTGCGCGTGCGCGAGCGACCACGAATGATGGTGGCATGAAGATGTGGTCATGTCCTCGCTCCTTTTGTCGGCTGCTTGCGGTCTGGTTGATGGTACCCCACTTTCTGTGCGCACAAGATGACACCGCGGAGCCAGCGCAGGGGGAAACGCCTACGATCGAGGCGATCATGACAAAGGTGCGGCCATCTCTGGTGACCGTAATTCAGGACGGGCGAGATGGCGCCGAGCGCGGGATCGGCTCGGGGTTTGTTGTTTCGGCCGATGGATTGATTGTGACCAATCTTCACGTTACGGGCGAGGGACGAGCTATCCGCGTGAGGCTGGTAGATGGCCGGGAACCAGAGGTGGTCGCGGTACACGCCTGGGACAGGAAGCTTGATCTCGTGATCCTGCGGGTGGATGCGAATGATCTGCAGCCGCTCGCGATTGCTCCCCGAGGCGCTGCCCGGCAGGGGGTCGAGACCCTGGCACTGGGGAATCCACAAGGTCTGGAGTTCAGTGTGACGCAGGGAGTGGTCTCAGGTTTGCGCGAGGTCAACGGCATCGAAATGATTCAGGCAGCTGTCCCGATCGAGAGAGGGAACAGTGGCGGGCCGCTGATCGATCGACTGGGGCAAGTGCTGGGAGTGATAACTCTGAAGGCGGCACTCACGGAAAATCTTGGCTTTGCCGTCCCGGTGGAGAATGTGCAGAATTTACTCGAGGATCCTAACACGGTTCCCTTGATCTACTGGCAGCGGATCGGAAGGATGAATCCGCGTTTGTGGCAAGTGCCGGAAGCGGACGATGGGGTGGCATGGCGCCAGCGGGCAGGCTCGATTTCAGCGCAGGGCGCTGGAGCGGGATTTGGCGGGCGAGCTTTGTGTATTTCAAAGATGGATGTGCCGGAGCCACCGTATGAAATCTCTGTCGAGGTGAGGCTGGATGACGAGTCCGGTGCGGCGGGCATCGCGTTCGGGTCGGATGGGGAAGACAGGCACTACGGATTTTATCCGACCGCTGGGCAACTGCGGCTCACCCGCTTTGATGGGCCGACCGTTTACAGCTGGAACATTCTTGAGCAGATCACCTCAAGCTATTATCGATCTGGTGACTGGAATCATTTGCGCGTCCGGGTTGAGGCAGAGCGAATCCTGTGCTTCCTCAATGGGAATCTCGTCATCGAATCTAACGATCAAGCATGGCGGAAGGGGAGTGTAGGGCTATGCAAATTCCGGCAGACAGAGCCGCAGTATCGCCGTTTTGAAATTGCTTCCAATCTGGATTCCTCGGCCCTGGTACAGCCGGAAGTCGAGGAGGCGATCCAGCGATTTGTTGCCGGCGGGAATGCAAATGAGGCTGAGATGTTCTTCAATGATATGGTGGATCGGAAGGTGGATCGTTCCACTTTGAATGAGGCGGCTGCGGAACTACGGAAGCGGGCAGACGCGATGGATGCAGTGGCTGCCCGACTTCATCAGCAGAGGGTCATTCAAGC